>JAFZPB010000041.1 GCA_017552595.1 Muribaculaceae bacterium | reverse complement strand
GGTCACGCACCCTTCCAATACCAAGTTCTTCAATTGCTCTTGATTCAGACAGCAGCTGCATCATCTTGGAAACCCTTTTCTTTTCTTCCGTGTTGAAGTTCACAAATCCCAACTGCATATGCTATTCCTATTTGTATCTATTAAACGCCTCTTTCCCAAGCTGCCACAAATACTTGTCTATCTGTTTGACAGAGAATGGTTGCAACCCATAGAAAGACTTAAAGGACTGGATAATATTGTAATAACTACTGTATTCTTTCAAGTTCGTTTCTTTAAAAGCAATGAAGCCATCTCTATTCCGGAAGTATTTACGGAATGCCACCGCTCATATCGGTGTTGATCCATTTCTCATTAATTTCGGCAAGCGAAATGCGTTTTGCTCTGCGGATGGTGTTGACCAGCCAAATATACTCCTTGAAAAGTGTAGGAATTTTCATAATTGATAATATCAATCGGGTTATTCTTTGCAGGAGGAGATGTAGTCGAGGATGCCCTCGACGACGGCGTCGGCGATTCGGCGTTGCCATTTGGGGTCGAGAAGTTTCTCTTCGTCGGGCAGGCTGCTCATGAAGAGCACTTCAAGGAGTGCGGTGGGGTAGTCGGTGGGCTGATTGAGGGCGAAGTTGAAATTGCCGGTCAGCCCGAAGTCCTTGAGGCCGAGACCGAGCAGATGACGGCGCATTGTGGCAGCCAAAGGGCGGCAGAAGGAGTGTTTGTAATATGTTGATGTGCCCATCTCGTCGAGCGGTGAACCTCCGGCGTTGTTGTGGATGGAGATGGCGAGGTCGACTTTGGCGTCGCGGAAGATGCGGTTGCGTTCGCTCATATCGACTTGTGAATC
The DNA here is from genome assembly GCA_017552595.1 of Muribaculaceae bacterium. GTDB lineage: Bacteria > Bacteroidota > Bacteroidia > Bacteroidales > Muribaculaceae > RUG14106. Next base: position 6,835 of record JAFZPB010000041.1, on the reverse strand, counting down.
GTCCTCGCGGGAAAGAACAACTTTCGCACCGCGCTTTTCAAGGCGTTCCTTGACGAGCATGACGAGTTTGAGGTTGATTTCCTTTTCGGTCAAACCAGAGTTGCTCACTGCGCCCGGATATTTGCCACCGTGACCTGCGTCAAGGCCGATGGTAAGGTCCTGAATGCGAGAGGACGGAGTGTGGCGCACGTCGATTGTCAATGCCTTGCCGGAATAATAGATAGAGTAGCCCCAGTTCGCTTTCTTTTTCAAGCGAATGACGGCACGCACCACGTCGCTCTCAACTTGGCGGAAATCCACCCAATCAATCATTTCCAAACCATCCATTTGGGTAATCCAGTTGCTGTTACAGCGTGCGGAGAATATATCCACATAGATGGTTGCGGGGTCAATTTCGGTGTAAGAGCAGTATGCTTGACGATATGGCAGGCTGATTGTCACACGGTCGACATTGCCTGCGTTTTTCACACGCCAACTTCCCGTGTTGACAGTGCGTTGGGTGTCGAGGGTCTTTTCGATATATTCGTCGGGGATGTATGCGTCGCGGTTTTCGGATAGGCGCACTCGATGATAGGTGTTCGACGAGACTTTTTCAGTGCCGACGACTTTCAGAACGACTCCTTCGGCGATATAGCCCATTTTGGAGCCGCCGAGACGGTCGGTGCCGTCGCTATAGAGCAGATATGCGCCATCTTTGGTTTTTCCGTTGAAATTTGCTTCTTTCAAGATAATCGGCTCTTTCTCCTTTGTGGGGGTAAGGCTTGCCTGATGATGGATGTTTATTGTCTTTTCAGCCGTATCACGGCCTTTTTTAGCCAAAACTTTTATGGTGTTGTCGCCCATTCCGAGGTCGACGGTTGTGCCGAAACTGCCTGAGTGGTACACGTGGACGGGATTTCCGTTGACGGTGACTTTGGCGTCGGGGTCGGTCAGTCCCACGAGTGTCAGTTTGTAGCCTGATTTGTTCTGCTGGGTGATTTTGAGTTGCAATGCGGCATTGGCGCACATGCAAACGATAGAAATCAAAACTGCGATAGAGAATAAGCGTTTCATCGGTATTATTTGTTTAAGTTGTTCAAGATATTGTGGACTGTATGACGGTCGGCGTCGAGTTGGAGCCGCAATGCCTCGGGAGAGTCAAAACGACGTTCGTCACGAATGAAATCGACAAACTCGATGTCGATGTCGCGGCCGTAGATGTTGTCGTGAAAGTCGAACAGATTGGCTTCGATGGTGATTTTCTCCCCGTCGGCGAAAGTGGGCCGATGGCCGATGTTGAGCATTGCGTCAACTTTTGTGTCGTCTATGGTGACGAAGGCGGCATAAACGCCGACAGCGGGCACCAACAATTCCGATGATTCGGGCATGACGTTTGCCGTTGGGAATCCAATGGTGTGGCCTATGCCGTAGCCTTCAACCACTTTGCCGCGAATGGAGTAGCGACGGCCGAGCAGGGCGTTGGCATCGCCGACACGTCCGTTTTCGAGATGGCGGCGAATGGCAGTCGAACTGGCGTGGACGGGCGCTTCGCCTATCGACAAGATGTCGATTCCCATGGCTTTCAGTCCTTTGGAGATTTCGGGCTCGCCGCCGTTGCGGTCGGAGCCAATAGTATTGTTGAAGCCGAAAATAATACTGTCGAGGTCGGTGTATATGGTCCGTAACCTGCCTACGAATTCCACCGCCGACATTCGCCGTACTTCTTCATTGAAAGTGACAACATGGACGAAATCCACGCCTGCGTCGCGAATCATTTCTACTCGTTGACGCAGAGTGGTGAGCAACCGAGGAGCATCGTCGGGATCGATGACGGTCTTTGGGTGAGGGTTGAAGGTTACGACGAGCGATTTAGTGTGGCGCTTGTGGACCGCCGCGACGAGTTCGTGCAGAAGATACTGATGTCCGAGGTGGACTCCGTCGAATGTGCCGATAGTTGCAATCATAAAAGCGGAGTTAGCAGGTCGGCAAATTCAGCGGGAGGGGCGACGAGAAGCGTTTGGAACCCGCGCCGAGCGGCGGCGTCGAGGTTAAGTTGCGAATCGTCGATGAAAACAGTCTCTTCGGGATGGATGGAGAATTTTTTGGCGGCGAGGTCGAAAATCGCCAAGTCGGGTTTTGCCACCCGAGCCTCGAAGGAAGTGACAATTCCGTCGAAATAGTCGTCGATAGTCAGTCCCTCTTGACGGAATTCGTCGGCGATTTTCGAATTCCACATTATTGGATTCGTGTTCGACAGGAGATACACGCGATGACGCTCGCGAAGCCTGCGGAGGGCTGCGAGACGATGTGGCGGTATTCCGATTAGGAATTGATTGAGCGCGTGGTCGATTTCGCTGTCGGTTACGGGGCGGGGAATCATCGTGCGGACAATGGCACGAAATTCGTCGGGCGAGATTTGTCCCGATTCGAGCCGCATGAAGTCGCCCACTTGAACGAAGTCGTCGCCCAAGAGGCGGCCGGTGTCGGGCATGCCGAGAGCGGCGAATGCGTCGGCACACCGCTGCCTACGGATGTCCATAATGACTCCGCCGAGGTCAAATAGCAGATTTTTGACCATCATCAGTCAGCGCCGAACAGGATGCCTGATGAGAATCCTTCGTCGGAAGGTTTGTCGTCGGTATCGGTCGACTTTGTCGAAGCGATTTCGCTGGCTTCGGATTTTTTGCGCGTTGCCGTCGGTTTGCTTTCGAAGGCCTCGATGGCGGCATCGTCATCATAAGCCGACGGGTCGAGAACTACCGGATTGAATGTGGTCGACGAACCGTACATGTCGGCCATTCTTTGTTCCAACAGTTCTTCGTTGCTTACAGTCTCCTGTTTTTCGCGACGAGGCCAAATCTTCGTTCCCTTTTCAGCCGCTTTTTGCTCGTCGCCGACGGAGACGTTGAAGCCTGAGGCGAGGATGGTAATCTTCACCTTGTCGCCGAGAGAATCGTCGTAGGCAGTACCCCAAATAATATCGACGTCGCTGATGTTGCTCGTGAAGTCGTTGAGTTGGCTGATTTCCTTAGCAGTCAGTTCGTTCTCTGCCTTCGAAGAGAAGTAGAGATTGAACAACAAGCGCTTCGACGAGTAAACGTCGCACTCTTTGAGAAGCGGTGAATGAAGGGCATCTTCGATAGCCTTTTCCACGCGGTTGGGGCCTTCGCCATAACCGTTGGAGATGATGGCTGCGCCACCTTCTTTGAGTGTGGTCTGCACGTCCTCGAAGTCGAGGTTCACCTTGCCGGTTTTGGTGATGATTTCGGAGATTGATGATGCGGCGATAGTGAGGATGTCGTCGGCTTTCGCGAAAGCGTTTAGGAATGTGAGGTCGGGATAGATGTCAATGAGGCGTTGGTTGTTGATGATGAGAAGGGCATCGACATATTTGCCCATTTCCTCAGCACCCATCAAACCCTTTTTGATTTTCTTGTCGCCTTCGAAAAGGAACGGGATGGTCACAATGCCGATTGTGAGAATGCCTTTTTCGCGGGCGAGGCGTGCAATAACGGGTGCGGCTCCTGTTCCTGTGCCGCCACCCATTCCGGCGGTGATAAACACCATCTTGGTGTTGCTGTCGAAAAGGTTTTCGATGTCTTTGACGCTGTCTTCGGCGTCTTTGCGGGCTTTTTCAGGCTGTGCGCCTGCGCCAAGACCGGATTTGCCGATTTGAACACGTGTGGGCACCGGCGACTTGTCAAGGTCGGCCTTATCGGTGTTGCAAACGACGAAGGAGACGCCTTCGATGTTTTGTTTGTACATATGGTTGACGGCATTGCCGCCACCGCCACCGACGCCAATCACCTTGATGATGTTGTCGGTCTTAGATTCCGTCGAGATAAAATCGTCGTCGTTTAGAATGTTTTTGTAATCGTCCATATATTATTTTGTCTTAGTTTGCTTAATGAATTTGTTGTTGTGGAGATTGAAGACTAAATTTTGTTTTCGTCGTCATCATCATCTTCTTCTTCGACTGCAATTCTATTGATTTGGTCAATCAATCCTCCAAGCCATTTTGGAGTCCAGCCTTTGCCTTTCTTGCCGCCAGTTTTGCCGCCTTCGTTGCCTTCGTTGCCCGTCACCACAGGGCCATCCGGCTCTTCATCTTCGTTTTCGTCTTCAAAGTCAATTTCTCCTTGGTACGGCTTATCTTCGACCAATTCCGTGGAGTCGATCTTGAATTTGGAAGCCGCTTTCAATATGGAGATGATATCGATGCATTCGGCGGGGTCGATGTTGGAATCGTAGACGTCTATAGTGTTGTCGATTTCTCCGAAATGAAATTTGAGTTGGTGTTTGCGGAAATAGTCGGTGGTGGCATCGAGTTTTGCTCCTTGACCAACGAGAACGATTCCGGCAGGGATGTCGTTTTTGCTCATGTTTCCGGCGAATCGGAGTTGGGCGACGATATTTTCGACAATTTCCGCCGAGCGTGCGTTGATGCAGTTTTCAAGACGTTTGCTGTCGATGCCTTCCGGGGCTTTTTCGGGGTGAAGTTTCAACGCTTCAGCTTTTTCTTCGACAAGGTTGAAGACTGAGGCGATGTCGTTGGTGATGTTGCGAGAGCCCATAGGTATCGTGGCGAGATATTGTAACACGCCTTTACGGTAGATAGAAACGGTGGTTGTCTGTGCGCCGAGGTCGACGAGCATGCAGCCGATTTGCTTTTCTTCCGACGTTAGCACCATGTCGGCAATGGCGGTATGTAGTGCCACTTTCTTGGTAATTGTTACAGGAATAACACGTTCGATGTTCCGTGTGAGATGCGACGAGCAGACGAGTTGAGTCAAGTTCGCTTTGATATGACTGCCGAAAGAGCCGATTGGGTTGGCGACTTCGGCTTTGTCGATGATAAACGATTTCGCGAGCACGTCGATTACTTCGTTGTCGGAGTTCTCGTCGATGCGGGCTTCATTCTTGATTTCTTCGATAAGCCTTTCGGTGATTTCTGTTTCATCAAAATACTGATGTTCGATAATTTTGGATTTGGCTCTGAATGAGCGGCCGTCGATAGCCACATAAACGTGGGCTATTCGGCGGTTTTTTAGATGGTCGTTGAGGAGTCGGATGACGTCGGCAACGGCGGCTTCCACTTCTTTGACGTTTTGGATGACGCCGTATCTCACACAGTTGTTGATAGGCACGCTTTCGATGGCGATGACGTTGACTTTAGGAGTAGAGATGTCGGCGTCGATTTTAGCCAATGCGCCTTTCACGCATGAACTGCCTATTTGGATTGCTGCTAAATATCTTTGATCCATATTATTAATTGTTTTTGATTATCAGGATTGTTTCTTTTTTTCAGTTTTGGTGTTTTTGTCCTTGTTTTTTTGAGGCTCGGTCTTTTTGGGAGCAGGCTTGGCCTTTGTTGCTGCCGGAGCGGCTTTGGCTTTTTCGGCCGGCTTTGAGGCGGCTTTTGGTTTGTCGTCGGTTTTCGGTTTTGCGGCTGCTGCCGTGTTGTCGGCAGGTTCGACGAGTTTTGTCGACATTAGGTCGGCTTCATCGCTTGAGCCTTCGGGGATGTCGCTTTCAGAGACGAGGTCGTATTCGATGTTTTTGACTGCCACAGGCTTATTGCGTTTTGTGGCCACCACTTGGTTGTCCCACTTAACCGAAATGCTGTCGTAGTAGTTCCATCCTTTGACGGAGAGCACTTTGTCGTAGAATCGTTCGACACGCTCGAGTTTGTTGTCGAGGTTGGAAATGTTTCCGATGTTGATAACGTGGCCCATAATCGAAGGGACGAGAATCACTGAATTCGGGGAGTTTGCCTCAACCATGGCCACGGCGTCGTGCCAGCGGCTGTTGGTGGCGAGTTGGTCGAAAAGCGGCAGGAGTTCGACAGGCTGAAAGTCTTTCGTAAAGTGTCCGCTGATGATAGGCACGTCGATGCGGAATCGTGTGTCGGCCGAGATGTGTTTGCCGGCGCGGTTGATATAGTAGGATTTGTCGCCGTCGAAAACCCTTGCGACAGGTTTCATGGGCGTCACTTTGATTCTTACGGCACAGCCGCGTGCGCCGTCGGCAGATTCGGTATTCGGTTTCATAGGTACGACTAAGACGGATGCGGATTCTATGCGGTCGTTGGAGTTGAGTTTTTTGGCAACTTTGGCGATGTCGAGATTTTTGATTTTCTCGCCGCATGCGTTTTCGCAAAAACCTTCAAGGTTGGCTATTATTCCCTCTTTAGTGACGAAGCCGATGGAATCGTCGTCGGAAATAATGATACGAACCTCACGACAAACCGAGCCGTTTACTGCATGAACCGACCATGCCACGGCCACAATCAGGTAGATTATCAGGCCGGCGGCGGTAAGCAATTGTATGATGGTCTTTTTTGTCATGATATTCAAACGTAGCGATATGTTATTGACTGGGTTCACAGGGAACTATTGCACGGCAACTTCGACAATTTCCGGGAGGAAATTGCAGATGTCGCCGGCGCCAGCCGTCAATAAGACATCAAAGTTAGTAAATTTTATTGTTTCTGTCAATTTTTCTTTAGAAATCATCACTTTATTTTGACATTTTATTTTGTCGAAGATGATTTTTGAGGTCACGCCGGGAATCGGTTCCTCCCGCGCGGGGTAGATGTCGAGCAGGATAACGCGGTCGGCGAGAGAAAGCGCGTCGGCAAATTCCGTCGCGAAATCGCGGGTGCGGGAATAGAGGTGTGGTTGGAAAGCCACGGTCAATTCCCTGTCGGGGAACAATGCCTTGACCGACGAGATGGATGCGCGGAGTTCATCGGGGTGATGTGCATAATCGTCGATTATCGCTCTGTGGCGAGGATTTTCAGAGGGGCGGAGCCAATATTCGAATCGTCGTTTCGGTCCCATAAAAGCGTCGAGGG
>JAFZPB010000040.1 GCA_017552595.1 Muribaculaceae bacterium | reverse complement strand
GGTGATGTGGCGATGGAGCACGAGTTGGCGTGCAGCGGGGCGCGAGGGAGCGATACCCAAGCGGAAGACCACATTGTCGAGGCGCGATTCGAGGAGTTGAAGGAGGACTTCACCCTTGACGCCCTTAGTCGATGAGGCTTTCTTAAAGAGGTTGCGGAATTGGCGTTCAAGCACACCGTAGGTGTATTTTGCTTTTTGCTTTTCGCGGAGCTGAAGGCCATATTCGGAAGTTTTGCGGCGACGGTTGTTGCCGTGCTGTCCCGGGGGATAATTTTTCTTTGCCAACACTTTGTCTTCGCCAAAGATTGGTTCGCCGAATTTACGTGCGATTTTTGATTTTGGGCCTGTATATCTTGCCATTTTAAGTTAAATGATTTAATTTACTGAATTGAAGCGGCGGAAGGAGAGAACCGGTGCAGCCGCGACCATAGAGAGGTGATAATATATGGTCTATTCACTGGAGGTCAGATTCTCACGCGCTCGTTGATTAAAGATGTTAAATACACTCGACAGGGAAAAGGATTAAACTCTTCTTCTCTTCGGGGGACGGCAGCCGTTGTGGGGAAGCGGAGTGACGTCGATGATTTCGATTACTTCGATTCCAGCGCCGTGGATTGTACGGATAGCCGATTCGCGGCCGTTGCCCGGACCTTTGACATAGGCTTTGACTTTGCGCAAGCCGAGGTCGTAGGCGGTTTTAGCGCAATCCTGAGCGGCCATTTGGGCTGCATAAGGGGTGTTCTTTTTTGAGCCACGGAAGCCCATTTTGCCAGCGCTCGACCAAGAGATGACTTGACCTTCTTCGTTGGCTAAGCACACGATAACATTGTTGAAAGACGAGTGGACGTGGAGTTGGCCAAGAGCGCCGACTTTAACGTTTCTCTTCTTTGCTGCGACTGATTTTTTTGCCATACTAATAATTTATTATTTGGTAGCTTTCTTTTTGTTAGCGACAGTTTTCTTACGTCCTTTGCGGGTACGGGCATTGTTCTTAGTGCTCTGGCCACGGACGGGGAGGCCGATACGGTGACGGATGCCACGATAGCAACCGATATCCATAAGGCGTTTGATGTTCAACTGGACTTCCGAGCGGAGATCACCTTCGACTTTATAGTCGTTTTGGATTGTTTCACGGACGCGTGCGGCTTGGTCGTCGGTCCAGTCCTTTACTTTGATGTTTTTATCAACTCCGGCTTTTTCGAGAATCTTGTTGGCGCTGCTGCGTCCGATGCCGAAGATGTAAGTCAAGGCTATTTCACCTCTTTTGTTTTGGGGGAGGTCAACTCCCACGATTCTTATTGCCATATTCTATTGACTAATTGTTTGCAAAAATTACAAATTTATCCTTGACGTTGTTTATACTTAGGATTTTTTTTATTGATCACATACAGGCGACCCTTCCGGCGTACGATTTTGCAGTCGGGGGTGCGTTTCTTTACTGAGGCTCTAACTTTCATATTGTCGTTTGTTTTTTTTGTTATTTGTATCTATAGGATATTCTACCTTTGGAGAGGTCGTAGGGCGACATTTCGATTTCCACCTTATCACCGGGGAGAATACGAATGTAGTGTTGGCGCATTTTGCCCGAGATGTGGGCAATGATTTCATGTTCGTTTTGGAGTTTCACACGAAACATTGCGTTGGACAATGCTTCCACAACCACTCCGTCAAATTTTATTGCAGCTTGTTTTGCCATATATAACTTAAATTGATCTTTCTTTCAGAACTTCTTCCACATAATTAAAAGTTGTCAGCACCTCGGTACGTCCGTTGACGATGGCGACGGTGTGCTCGAAGTGAGCCGACGGCTTACGGTCGCGGGTGCGGCAGGTCCAGCCGTCTTGAAGGATGACGATGTTTCGGCTGCCCATGTTAATCATCGGCTCGATTGAGAGGCACATTCCGTTCTTGATGAGCGGACCAGTGCCGCGACGGCCGTAGTTGGGCACCTCGGGGGCTTCGTGCATATCGCGTCCGATGCCGTGACCGCACATTTCGCGGACCACGCTATAGCCGTTGTGTTCGGCATAGGTTTGGACGGCGTTAGCGACATCGCCGATTCTTGCGCCTTCCTTGCAGGCCTTGATGCCGAGGTCGAGCGACTCCTTCGTGACTTTGCACAAACGGAGCACCTTTTCATCGACATCGCCAACGGGGAAAGTGTAGCAAGAATCGCCGTTGTAGCCGTTTAACTCCACCACACAGTCAGTGCCGACAATGTCGCCTTCACGGAGAGTGTAGTTCGACGGGAAACCGTGGACAACAACTTCATTGACTTCTATGCAAAGAGTACCGGGGAAACCTTCGTAACCGAGACATGCCGGACGACCGCCGTTGTCGAGGATAAACTCTCGGGCGATTGCGTCGAGGCGGAAAGTGGTAACACCGGGAGCCACCCACTTGGCGACTTCGCCAAGTGTTTGGCTCACGAGAGTGTTAGCCGCTCTCATCAGTTCGATTTCCTCAGATGTCTTCAGATAG
>JAFZPB010000039.1 GCA_017552595.1 Muribaculaceae bacterium | reverse complement strand
GAGGTCGTCGAAAGTGCCATAGCGCGAATATTCACCTTTGAGCGGGTTTGCCTTCATCCATCCTCCGCAGGCATATTGATAGAAGTCCTGTCCAGGGGCGACTGAAGTGTCTAAATTTTTGCGGTCGATGGCCGATGAAGCCACTGCCGTCGTTAACGCTAATGTTAACATTGTCACTGTAGTTAGTTTCATTTTGGGTTATATTTAATTTAAAGTTTGAAGTTTCTATTCAGCCTGCGGCGAAACGTTCTTGAAGTTCGCTGAGGTTCATCGAGGCGATTTCCCAAAGCGACATCGCGTTTTCGAGGCGCTTTGTCGCTGCGGCATGAGATTCGAAAATGGCGTTATCGGTTTCTCCTTCAGAGATTTTTCTTTCGATTTCAGCGATTTCGGCCTCTATGGCTGTGATTTCGGCCTCCGCTTCATCGACTTTCCGTTGAGCCTGTTTCAATAATTTCGCACGTTCTCGTTCCTCTCTATAACTTAGACGTTGTAACTCCTTTTTTTGTTGCAGTGTTTCGTCATTTTTTTTCGCCGAAGGCGCATTTTTTTCCGAGACAGCCGACAAAACCTGTGTTTCCAACGTGTTCGCTCTTTTCAGGCGGGAGAGGAACTCCCCTATTCCACCAAGACATTCGCGGACCTTTCCGCCACCGAATTCGAACACTCTATCCACCAGCCCCGACAAGAAATCGCGGTCGTGGCTGACGATAATCGCCGTGCCGTTGAATTGTTTCAGAGCGCGTTTAAGGATTGCCTTGGTGTCAATGTCAAGGTGGTTGGTAGGTTCGTCGAGTATAAGCAAATTCACCGGTTCGAGAAGCAGACGAATCATCGCTAAACGCGATTTTTCGCCACCCGAGAGCACTTTCACTTTTTTGTCGATGTCATCTCCATAGAACATAAACGCGCCAAGAAGGTCGCGAATTCGGGTGCGTATGTCGCCAACAGCCACTCTGTCAATCGTATCGAACACCGTCAGTTCGCCGTCAAGCAGTTGCGCCTGATTTTGTGCGAAGTAGCCAATTTTGACGTTATGCCCGATTCGCAGAGAACCGTCGTATGGTATTTCGTTCATGATGCACTTGACAAGCGTCGATTTGCCTTCGCCGTTCTTTCCCACAAACGCCACTTTTTCACCACGCTTAATCGTAAGTTCAACGCCTGAGAACACTTGATGTTCGCCATACGCTTTAGCCACGCCTTCGGCAATGACAGGATAGTCGCCAGAACGCGGTGCTGGCGGAAATCGCAGCGAGATGTGCGACGTATCGACCTGGTCCACTTCGATGCGCTCGATTTTTTCCAACGCCTTTATGCGACTCTGCACCTGAACGGCCTTTGTGGCCTTGTAACGGAAACGTTCGATAAAAGCCTCCGTGTCCTGAATCTGCTTTTGCTGATTGTTGTAGGCCCGCATCTGCTGCTCTATGCGTTCTTGCTGCAACTCTTTGAATTTCGTATAACTGACCGCATAGTCATATATACGTCCAAGCGATATTTCGATAGTGCGGGTTGTCACGTTGTCGAGGAATGTGCGGTCGTGGCTGACGAGCATAACAGCCTTCGCCTTTGTGATGAGGAAGTTCTCAAGCCATTGAATCGACTCAATGTCGAGGTGATTGGTAGGTTCGTCGAGAAGTAAAACGTCGGGGTGTTGAAGAAGCAATTTCGCGAGTTCGATACGCATACGCCAACCTCCGGAGAATTCGCCCGTCGGTCGACTGAAGTCATCACGCGAAAAGCCGAGTCCCATCAGAGTGCGCTCCATTTCCGCTTCGCGGTTGTCGCTCCGCTCGATTAGCAGCCGCTCCGACAACGACGACACTTTTTCTATAATGGCATGGTATTCGGCCGATTCGTAGTCGGTGCGCTCGGCAAGTTGACGGTTGAGGTCGTCAACTTTGCGTTGCATCTCGTCGATGTGTGCAAAAGCCTTGCCTACTTCTTCCACGACAGTCAAAGAGTCATAAACTTCCATTTGCTGAGGGAGGTAGCCTATAGTTGTGTCGGCAGGAACTGCCACACTGCCTGATGTCGGACGCTGTAGCCCGGCAATAACACGCAGCATCGTGGTTTTGCCCGCTCCGTTGCGGCCCACGAGGGCTATACGGTCGCGGTTGTTGACAACATACGAAATGCCGTCGAACACAGGACGCGCCGAAAACTCCACAGTCAGATTCTGCACTGAAATCATACTGCAAAGATACAACATTATTGCGACATTTGGACTGATTATGTTTGCCGATTTCACAAGAATTTCGTAACTTTGCAAAGTTTGAATAAAGTCTAATCACATATTTTATAAATAACCAATTTAACATTTACCAAATTAACAATGAAAAGAGTTTATTTGTTCGGTGACGGTAAAGCCGAAGGCAATGCCAAAATGCGTGAGCAACTTGGCGGCAAAGGCGCAAACCTCGCTGAGATGAACCTGATTGGTGTGCCCGTTCCTCCGGGCTTCACTATCACCACCGACTGCTGCAACGAGTATTATCAAGTGGGCCAACAGAAAATCGTCGAGCAACTCAACGACGACGTCATGGCCGCTGTCAAGCACATTGAAGTGCTGATGAACTCGAAATTCGGCGACAAGGAAAATCCCCTTCTCGTGTCGGTTCGTTCCGGAGCCCGCGCTTCTATGCCCGGTATGATGGACACTATCCTCAACCTCGGTTTGAACGACGAAGTTGCCGAAGGTATGGTGAAGAAAACCAACAACCCCCACTTCGTTTACGACTCCTATCGCCGCTTCGTACAAATGTACGGCGACGTGGTGCTCGAAATGAAGCCCGTTAACAAAACCGACATCGACCCGTTCGAAGAAATTATCGAAAAAGTTAAAGCCGAACGCGGCGTTAAACTTGACAAGGACCTTAGCGTTGACGAACTCAAAAAACTCGTCGTTCTCTTCAAGGCCGCCATCAAAGAACGCACCGGCAAAGACTTCCCCAACGATCCTATCGAACAACTTTGGGGCGCCATCTGCGCAGTGTTCCGCAGTTGGATGAACGAACGTGCTATCCTCTATCGCAAGATGGAAGGAATACCTGATGAATGGGGCACGGCTGTCAGCGTGATGGCTATGGTATTCGGCAACATGGGCGACACTTCGGCTACAGGCGTATGCTTCAGCCGCGACGCCGCCAACGGCGAAAACCTCTTCAACTGCGAATATCTCGTAAATGCTCAAGGTGAAGACGTTGTGGCAGGTATCCGTACACCGCAACAAATCACCAAAATCGGTTCGCAACGCTGGGCAGAACGCGCCGGCATCAGCGAAGCCGACCGCGTGGCCAAGTATCCTTCGATGGAAGAAGCAATGCCTGAAATTTACGCTCAACTCAACGCCATCCAAGAGAAACTCGAAGACCACTACCGCGACATGCAGGATATGGAATTCACCGTTCAGGAAGGCAAACTTTGGTTCCTCCAAACCCGTAATGGCAAACGTACTGGTGCCGCAATGGTGAAAATCGCTATTGACCTCCTCCACGAAGGCAAAATCGACGAAAAGACCGCTATCCTTCGTTGCGAACCGCAAAAACTTGACGAACTCCTTCACCCCGTATTCGACAAGAAGGCCCTCACAACCGCTAAGGTTATCGCTCAAGGTCTTCCCGCAAGCCCGGGTGCTGGT
>JAFZPB010000038.1 GCA_017552595.1 Muribaculaceae bacterium | reverse complement strand
GTAAGCATGCAGAGCCATGATGGAAGGACCTCTATAATCTCCGACATCGACTTTTTTTAAATGGCGAAAACAACTACGCTCTTGCTGCCTGATCGAAGTACAGTAGATCACGCTTAATCGCCGCAACAGTTGCAGCGACAAGACATCGCCCGATTGTCGTTTTTCCGAGACTAATCGATCAGGCGGCGCACGGAAATCGGAAATAGGATGCGGAAAGCCCTGCGAAGCGTCCGAAATTTTAAGGGATAAGGGCGGGATTGGCAGTCACGGGCCTGTCACGTCACGAAAACCAAGTCGCGACTAAGCATGTAGAAAGCCTATCAGTTCCACGTTTGGACGAGGGTTCGAATCCCTCCATCTCCACAAACATTTAGCTGAAAAGGAACAACGAAAGTTGTTCCTTTTTATATTCGAATGCAGCCCTGTACAAACATGTTTGTGTGAGGGCTGCGTTTGAATATAAATGGCATCGGCTGTTATGCCGATTTTCAGCTAAATGTTTGTTTGGGCCCCCGCGGCGAGCGGGCAGGGATGCGCGAGAGCGAATCCCTCCAGTCGAGAATTAGAAGTTAGGAATGAGGATTTGGTTCGGACCGCTCGGACCAATCAGACAACTTATATGGGTGAGATGAAAAAAAGTCAGCAACAAGAAATCGCGCTACCGGAAGATGAATCTTCTTTCAAAGGCACAGTCATTTCAAGTGCTGACGGTGCAAAGTTAATACTAAAACTTGATATATTTGCAAAAAACGAGTGCTAAAAAATAAATCGCAAAATAATTCCTTAAATGAAAATTAATCAGTAACTTTGCAGAAAGATAAATTGAACGAAAAACATAACGAAAAACTCTAAGAAAAAATGGATTACAGAGACCTTATGAATCACGCACCGGAAGGGACACACGTGACAGTGATAACACGGGAGAGCCGGCTAGAGAATTACGCCAAGAAGATAGGCAAGAAAGTGGAAGAACTGACCATCGAGGACAGGAACAACGAGGCGGAACAGTACGACGCAGCGTGCTGGACACCTTACGACCTGATGACAAGTTAGAGCAACAGCCCAAACGAAACGTCAACAATAATCATGCGGAGCGTGGCAAGGACTACGCGCCGAAAGATGTTGACGCCCCGTAAATCCTTATTGTGAGGAACATTCGGCGGCGAAAAATGGCAAAAATTGGCTTGAAATTACAAACAACATTAAAAACACATAAATTACGACCGAAATGAAGAGAACAAAAGCAGGAGTAGAGCTACTAAGGACAATCTTAGAGGCACATCGCAACGGTTACGTGGACCCGGACAACGAGGAACTGTTTTTGGAAGAGAACAGAAGTTTGGAAATGTTATTGGCACAAGCGGAGAAGGAGTTGGCGGAACAGGAGACCGAATCGGAGGACGAGAAACAACAAATGTTGCACAAAGGCGTTCCATTTGGTATAATAGACGGAATTCCGTTAGTGGAGCGCCAGGAGATACTGGAAGCGATGGAGAAAGACGACCAGATGGAAGCCGAATTAGAGGATAACGAGGAACAACCATAGGCAACATCAACGACTATGCGATTAGTCAAGGCCTTCGGGAGCGCCGGCACGAGTTTGCGGCAGGTTGCTTCGGGACTTCGTAAGATTTATTGGAAGGAAGGCACAACAAACCTCGACTTAGGCGGCGGAAGATTTGATGATTGCGACAAAAATTCGGCTTGATTTGTGTAGTTTGAGAAAAGGTTGTAAATTTGTGATATTAAATACAATGCCGAGATGAAGAAGGTCAGCCTTATAATCCCTTGCTACAACGAAGAGCAGTCGTTGCCTTTGCTCTACGAGGCAATATGCTCAACGGCAGCCGAACATGTTGCCTACGAGTGGGAATTCCTGTTTGTCAACGACGGTTCGATGGATTCAACATTAGAAATCATTAAGGGTATGCGTGCCAACGACAAACGTGTGAGTTTCGTTGATTTGTCGCGTAATTTTGGAAAGGAACGCGCCATGCTTGCAGGTTTCGACTATGCCAAGGGCGATTGTGCAGTGGTGATGGATGCCGACCTTCAGGACCCGCCGTCGATAATCGGTGAAATGCTCGCGAAATGGGAGGATGGTTACGATGATGTTTACGCAAAGCGAATCACTCGTGGCAAGGAATCGTGGCTTCGCAAAGTGTTCTCGTTGTCGTTCTACAAGATTCTCAACAAAATTTCGAAAATAGACCTTCTGCCCAATGTGGGCGACTTCCGCCTGCTCGACCGCCGTTGTCTTGACGCTTTGCGTGAACTTCGCGAGAGCGAACGCTACACCAAAGGTCTCTATTGCTGGATTGGCTATAAAAAGACTTGTGTAGAATTCAATAGGTCCGACAGGGTGTCGGGTAAGTCGAAGTGGGGCTTTTTCAAGTTGCTATCGTTGGCAGTTGACGGAATAGTTTCTTTCTCTACCGCACCGTTGAAGATAGCGACTGTTACGGGCATTATATGTGCTTTGGCGTCGTTCTTATATTCAATCTACTTCCTTATTAAGTCGTTGATTTACGGTGACCCTGTTGCCGGTTTCCCGACGTTGATTATCACAATCCTTTTCATCGGCGGTATGCAGTTGATATGCTTGGGAATTATCGGCGAGTATGTGGGCCGAATATTCAACGAGTCGAAACGACGTCCCGTCTATTTCGTGCGCGAGTGCGAGTCGGGAAAGGCTTGATATAGTCAACAAATAATATCCCAGCCAACAGCAACATTACAGGCATCGCTGGCTCAAATAGACGGTGCCAATCGCCTTGTGCACCTATAAAAGTGACAAAGAAGTGCCCCATGGCCAAAGTATAAAGTATGAGGAGAATTGCGTTGGTTTTTTTTCTTCGTATGAATCCCCAAATTATTATTATGGAAGCCAAGAGAAGCACAGAATAAACATAGATAATCTTGTTTTTTATTATGGACTTAAATGAAATCGCAATAGTGTCGTAGTCGGTAACCGCCAGTCGGAACCTATCAAGTACCAGTGAGACACACTTGGCTTTGTTGCGTGAGATAGATGTTGTAATTATTTCATCTATATCTTTGAGAGGGTAGATGGAGTCAAGTGTTTGAATTTCATAGTAAGTTCCTCTAATGAATTTGTTAGTTTCGCCGTTTACTTTTTTGAAATACTCGATATCTGCAACGAGGGCCAGATTAGATGAGTTGGAAGTGTCGATAAGGCCGTTCTGACGGAGTGTATAATACTTATTGACAGTGCTCACATTGGAAAAAGCATACACGCCATAAAGACTGTGAAAAGCGATAAAGTACGCCGTTGTGACGATAATCAGCGAAGAGGAAACGGCTAAACAATAAAATGCTGAAGCCTTTTTTTCTTTTTTACATAAAATGAGTATAATGAAAAATAAGGCAAAAGCAGGAATGAGATATATAAATGCCGGACGTAAAAGCAAAACAATGACACTACATATCAAACAACTACAGAATTTCAGTACTGATGGAGATTCGATGAGTGTGAAAAGTGAAAATAGTAGGAGAATAAATAAAGATGTGGACAGAGATTCGGTCATTATGTAGTTGTTCCAGTTGGCAAATTCAACCGCAAATACTAGTGCAACAGAAAGTATTATAGATAGCAATGTTGATCTTAGAATTCTTTCTGAGAGAATAAAGAAAAATGGCAGGGAAATTATGAAAAGGAGATGTTGAATGATAATTATCGCTAAAGTATAATATTGTTGTCCAAAAACATATCGTATAATTCCGATGAAAATGGGATATATAGGAGTGCGGAACTTGTCGATGCCACCAGAGTAATAAACGTTAAACGCGTTTATATAACTTTCTGAGTCTGCGGTGGTTAATACGCCGTGTTTAATCAAGGAAAAGGTCGATACAATCGTTGCGGATACAACTATCAAAATTATGAAGATATGTCGGGCATGTAATTTCATTTTTGGTATAAACTAATAATCTCTTTTAGTTAACGATATGAGCCTGAATATTATTATGGATATAATTAGAATAATTAACGATGCTGACGGGAAAACAAGACGGTCAAGGTCATCCTTAGCGGCGAAAATAGCCATTGCGAAATTGCCCGTGACAATGGCTAAAATTACAAGATTCAGAAGCGATGGTCGACTTTTTCTTAAATCCAAAATGATGATAACGGCAAAGGCGATAATCGCTAAATAAACCACGCCAATTGGTAGGGAAATAGGGTTAAGTCGTGGTTGGATTTGCGGAATCCAAGTAGCGGGAAATCGGTAGTCGATGCCTGAGGTGAGAGCCCGCTTTGCCATCATATCGTACCATTCGGTGCGGTTAGCGGCAATGGCAGCTTTGACAGTTTCATCGACTTGCAAGAGCGAATGGCGGTCGATTAAGTCGGTGATTTCAGTCCAGCATACTTTGTCGGAATTTACGCGGATTCCGTTAGTGGCGATGTTCCGTTCGATGTCGGCCTTAATCTCGTCGTCACATGCCGCATCGGGGGTGATTAGTCCGCCGAAACGGGCGGTGTAATAATTGTTGAAAGTGCCTACGCAAGTAACCGACTCCACACCATAACGAGCCTTAAACGCATACGCATAAACTGCCGTCGATAAGGCGATTATGCACGTTCCTACCGCCAAAATAATGGCGGGCAATTTTGCATATCCGTTTCGCAGACTTTTGAAAATCATCGCTATGGCTAAGACTGCCAAAATCGCGGGGATATATGCCTGTGCGGGTCGCAGGGCAACTATTAGCAATGCCGCAATAGAAAGGGCAACGGCATCGCCCACACGACGTTTGCGGATAAATCTATCGGCAAAATATATGATAATGACGGTCAATGAGCCTGCGAGAGATTCGGACAAAATAAACTGGCAGAAACCGGATTCTACAACTATGGCGGCATAAACGGCAGTGGCGACTACGGCAATGCCTTTTCGCGAAATTATTCCACTGCTGAACTTGTAGAATAGTGGGATAGTCGCGACGAAAACAGCAATTTGCAAAGCCACAATAAGCCCCCCGAAACCGTCGCCAGCGACGGCTTTGCATAGTCCGATAATTGCCGGGTAGAGGGGCGTTCGCCACATGTCAATTACACCATTGCGTAGCGAGTCGAAGGCATCCACATAAGTCCACGTGTCGGGCGAGAACGGTATGCCGTATCTTATTGCCGACAGCGTGGCGGCAATGGCTGCGGCAATCATAATGACAATTACCGATATCGTACTGCGGGATAATTTGTTACGGCTGGTTTTCATCTCTTTTTTCTGGAAGTTTCTGACTGCGGGAGGGTGTATCGGCAATAATCCCGACGAGAAGAATGACGCAAGTAATCGTTGGCGCGATTAGTCGGTCGAAGTCGTCGATTGAACCAACTATTGATACGGCGATATTTGCCGCAATTGCAAGAATTAAAAACAGGGTAGGAGCGAATGGGTATGCCGGGCGATAGTGAGCCCAGACAACGACAAAAAACACAAGGAACAGCACCAAAGCGCCTATTGTCGGCTGGAATAGATTGAACGGCACGAGAAGTCGGTCGGTTGCCATTCTTCTTCGGCTCGACACGTTGAAGTGGAACGCGTCGGTGGCGCGTTTGGGAATGTGCGACAACCATTCGGCGCGGTGGTTTTCCATGGCTTGGTCAGAAGCCGTTTTAAGGTCGGAAACCGAGCATGGGTCAACGTAGATGATTTGGTTGATTTCATGCCATGGGGGCAATTCAGGGTTGATTACCTTGCCGTTTTCTACACAGAAACGCTCTATTCGTGAGTGGAGTTTGCCGTTAGGGCAATCATCGGCAGAAATCAGTCCGTAGGTGCGGAGCATCGAATAGTTGTTGATGGCGTTGACCTCTGAGATTGTGAAATGACCGTGTTGGGCGTTGAAAACAAGGGCATAACCTCCGACGGCTATGGTGGCAATAATGCAAGAGAGAACGATTTGCCACCCGCTTTTTCGATTTTTGCGCCATATCGCAACAAGTCCGACAATAATCACGACGGGAATAAAGAACAGGAAAATCGGCCGGAGCAGAATGGCCACAATCAGCGAAACTGACAGTAATACTGAATGATATGCCTTGCCCTCAGTAAACACGGCAGTAAACAAATAAATCATCGCCACGACAATTGCGATTGAAAGCGATTCCGTCATTATCCAGTTGTTCCAACCGTAAAAAATGTTCATTGCGCAGTAGGCGGCTGTTGTGGCAATCGCTATTTTTGTCGAATTGATGAAGTAGGTGACAATTTTATGAAAAAGCGGGATAGTCGCGATAAAGACGATGTTTTGGAAGATAATCGTCGCCAAGAACATCCATTTTTCGCCGAAGATAAAGCGGAATGAACCAAGTACAAACGGATAGACGGGCGTGCGCAATTCGTCGAGCCGACCAGAGGCATAGACATCGATAGCGTCGGTGTAGGTCTTAGTGTCGAAAGAGAAAAACTCATAGTCGTAGTAAACCATGCAAAACGCAGAAAGTGCCACCGACGCAGCCATGACAATCAGCAAAGGTCGGTTGTGGAGGAGGTTGACGGGCTGCATCTTTCGTAGTGTGGTCGCTTTGGAGTAGTCGTGTGAAAAGCGTTGGTCGATTATGGCGGCCGCAACCAGTAGAAGCATTGGTATGATGGGATAGATTCGGCGGCTGAAATCGAACGAGGTGGAAATGATACCTACGAAAAGCGTAGCCATCGACATGGCGAGTATTAATGCCATCTTTCTGCGTGGCAATAGTTTGCGGCGGAAAAACAGCACGATGGCTACGATTAAGAATAGATAGATTAGTCCGATGTTTGTGCCAAAGAAATCGGCGGCATAGAAAATGCGGGGGTCGGGGAGATGTTGGCCGTAAACGATAGGGTAGAACGCACCGGCGTAAATTCGTTGGAAAAGCGGCAGGGCTGATTTTTCGTCGGGCAAACAATTGAATCCCAACCAAAACACAGCCGCTGTGCCGACAACGAGGCCGATAATAGTCAGAGTCGCTTTTGGGTCTGATAATTT
>JAFZPB010000037.1 GCA_017552595.1 Muribaculaceae bacterium | reverse complement strand
GTTGACGAAGACGTCGAACGCTTCGCCCTTCGTGGCGTTGGTGACGTGGGCGGTTTTGCTATTCACTTTCAAAATAGGTGTTGGAGGCATCCACATCTGCTCGGAGAGGGTGGTGGTCTGCTTCTCTATGTCGTTGTCGGCGAGGACGATATCAATGTTGTGTTCGCCTGTGATATTTCCTAAAATATAATGGTTGTCGGTGGCTCGGCCATCAACTGAGAACGACGCGATTTTGTCGCCCGTGCCATTGATATTGACGTTCAGCACGGCCTGACGATAGCGGATTTCGCGGAAGGTCTTCTTGCCGGTGAACGATTTGGGTACGAAAGGCTTGAAAAATAGCGTGTCGGCTTGGAAATCCATGCCGGCAATCACACGGAAAAGCATCGCCACGTTGCCAGCCGAACTCCACAGCATTTTGTCG
The DNA here is from genome assembly GCA_017552595.1 of Muribaculaceae bacterium. Lineage (GTDB taxonomy): Bacteria > Bacteroidota > Bacteroidia > Bacteroidales > Muribaculaceae > RUG14106. The sequence continues at coordinate 5,655 of JAFZPB010000037.1, read as the reverse complement.
GAATTGATGGCTGTGCCGCGATAGTCGCCCGTCGATGCCACCATCAGTTCCTTTTGCGTGGCGAAGAGCGCGGCTTGGCGGTAGATGGCACCTAATCCCGCTTCGAGGGCTTCCATGTTGTGCGCTTTCGCGGCGGCGATGTTCCAATAGGATTGGACGAACGGCCACACTGCGTTGTTGTGGTAGGGTTTGATGTCGGGCTGTTGGGGGAATACCGACGGAATGCCGTAGGCTACGCGCGGCGTGTTGGCAATCAGCGTTTTCGCCATTTCGGGGTTGGCGATGTCGAAAATCACGCAGAGCGACTGTCCGAGCGCGTCGGTGGCGTCGGATTGGATGGGGTTGATGCCACCGTAGAGATAGCCGCTATAGTAGCCGCGGTCGGGAATCCACATGCGGTCGTTGATTGACATGGCGATTTCCTTCGCCAGCGCGTCGTAGTCGTGGTTTTCCTCGCCGAGGGCCTTGGCCATTTTGCCGACGATTTCGCATGCACGCACGAAAAGGGCATTCGTGCCGAGAGCCATCGACTCGTAGATGTCCTTCGGCTGCATCCATTTCGGGTAGGATTGCTCGCGCCAGTCGAGGTAACTCTGCTCCCCGTGCATCAGTCCGAAACGGCTGTCATATATGGCTTTAAGGTCGTCTTTGAGCGTGTTGTCGATGACGGTGTAGGCATATCTGAGCCACTCTTTGTCGCCCGTGACGGTGTAGATTTCCCAAGCGGCGACAGCCCACACGATGCGGTCGGACGATACGGGCCACGAGCCGCCGGTGCCGGTGTCTTGGATAATACGGTCATTTTCGACCTTGGCTTTCAGACTGTTGATGGCGCGTTTGGGGTCAAGATAGGCGAGGGCGAGATATGTCGAATAGGAAACGTCGCGCGTCCACACTCCGTCCCATGCCGCTCCGGCGCGATAGGTGTCGTCAGTACGGATGTTCGACGCGATGCAGTCAATCGACATGTTGTAGAGGGCATCGACCAGCACTTGCTCCGACTCGTAACGCGGGAAGCGGGTGTCGATTGAATCGATTTTCCACCCCGTCGGGTCGGCAGGCTGTTCGGTTTTGGGGTTGACTTTCAGCGTCACTTCGTAGATGCCGTCGCCCTTGTCGATGAGCCTACGGTCGTTTTTGCCGTAGAGGTTTTCGAAATCCCAACTCAGCGGCTCGACGCTGCCCGCAATCCACACACCTTTGAAATCGTCGGCGTAGATGGTGTCCGACGTTGGAGTGACGTAGTAGCCGCGGCGTTCGAAAGAGTTGAGAACGGGCTGCATGTCGAGGCGAACTGTCCAGCGGGTGTCGTAGGGAAGCGTTTCTCCTGCACGGGTTGTATCGACGTGCTCTCTGACGCGCCCGAATGTATAAGTTTCGTTTGCCGAAGCCGAATCGACGAGCAGCGCTTCGTGCCATTTTCCGAGCGGCAGTTCGTTGTCGCGGCTGTTGATGGAAAAACGGAATTTCACCAACGGCGACTGCGTCGTGGCGTCGTGGCTGCGGTAATTGGTGACGATTTCCGTCGGACCTACGGCTGTGGCGGTGAATTCCCCCTGAACCACGCGGTCGGTATAGACGGTGTATTCATCGCAACTGTAGATGACGTCGGTGGCGGCATCGTCGCCGTTTCGGCATGCCGACACCGCTGCCAGTATCATCGCTATGTAGAGTAGCCGTTTCATTTACGCTGGTGCACCGCCGCTGTGGACGGCACTTTTAATGCCACTAAATTAGTTATAAATGCCAAAATTTCCAAAACAAACGGCGAAAACATCCTTTTTTGACGAAAATTCAGCACGATTTTTGTCAGTGACGTCGAAAATTCGTACCTTTGCCGCGTCAATCGCGGTAGTAGCTCAGTTGGTAGAGCATCAGCTTCCCAAGCTGAGGGTCGCGGGTTCGAGCCCCGTTTACCGCTCCAACAAGGAAAAGGGCTGGAGATTAGTGAGATTATCCTAATTTCCGCCGTTTTTTTTGAAAAACAAGTTAAAATCCTTTGCAGTATCAAAATAATAGATTAATTTTGTAGCAAAATTCACAAAAAACTTAGAAGTTTGTGAAATTTTCAAATACTTCATAATATGTATTCTGTTGAACAAAAAATGCTTGCAAAATTATCAAGGGCGGGAAGAGGAAAAGTTTTCTTTCCCGATTACTTTATAAAATTAGGTTCATCCGATAGCATACGTAAAGCCCTTGAACAATTGGTGGTAAAAGGCATTATAATAAGGGTCGCAAGAGGAATTTATTGCTATCCCAAGATAGACCACGAACTTGGCTTGGGTGTGCTAAATCCATCGGTCGATGAAATTGTGGCCGCCATAGCCAAGCGCGACCATATGAAGGTTGTTCCCACATCCGTTCACGCTCAGAATTTGCTAGGCCTTTCAACGCAGGTGCCGATGAACTACATATATCTTACCAATGGATGGTCTAGGCAAATTACAGTGTTCGGTCGAATAAACGTAAGATTCAAGCAGACTGCTCTTAAAAATTTGGCGTTTCATAGTAGGTTGGCGATGCTTATAACATTTGCATTAAAAGATATTGGCAAGGATAATTTGACACAGGGGCAATTGTCCAGAATTAAAGAATTGCTCCTCAACGAACCAAAAATGGTTGTGGAAAAAGATTTGGCATTGATGCCTGTTTGGATTAGAAAAATCGTAACTTCAGCGTATGAACAAAAATAATTATTTTGACCTCGAAGAATCACATCAACGTCAATTGCTTGAGCAAGTTGTCGGAAAGATTGGACTGCCACCTCAGGCTATAGAGAAAGATATTTGGGTTACGGCTATCTTGCAACTTGTGTTCACTTTGCCTTTTGCAGACAAACTGATTTTCAAAGGAGGCACATCACTTTCAAAAGCGTGGGGCGTTATTAATCGTTTTTCTGAAGACATTGATTTGGCCGTCGACCGTTCGCTTTTTGGTCTTGAGGGTGATTTAACTAAGAGAGAACTAAAGAAATTACGCAAATCGTCATCGGTATTTGTGCGAGAAGATTTCGTCAATGCGCTGCGGCAAACGCTTGAAAAATTCGGGTTAAACAAATTTTGCAAATTAGAAGCGGAATCGGACGGAGAAGGCGATAAAACTTATCCGGAACCTCGCAAATTGTTTGTATACTACAACAGTGCATTGACCGATGCGATTGATTATATTAAGCCTATGGTTGTTTTAGAAATAGGCTCGAGGTCGCTCTCTGAACCTAATGAAAAAATTAGAATTCGTATCCTGATAGAGTGTGAGTTCCCGACCATACAAACCTCGTTGATTGATGTAAAAGTGGCAACGGCCTTGCCTTCAAAAACTTTCCTTGAGAAAGTGTTCTTGCTGCATGAGTTGTTCTCAATCCCTGGTCACGGAATGAACGCCAATCGCAAGTCACGCCACTTCTACGATTTGTATCGCATGATGAACAAGGATTTCGCCTTGACTGCGGTAAAAGATGACGAGTTGTGGGAAACCATACGTCATCATCGCGAAATTTTCACATCTGTTCGTGATATGGATTACTCTCCCGACATTAGAAAACGCCTTGTGTTGGTTCCTCGTGAAGACATCATCGACAATTGGCGACGCGACTACGATATTATGTGTCAGGCAATGATTTACGGCGAAAAACCGACTTTCAACGAGTTGATGGATGCCATGCGCGAGTTGGAGCGCCGTTTCAGGGAGCGAGGATGATTTTTTGCATTGATTAAGTTATCGGACTTTTTGTTATTCTCGCCGAAAATCGGAATAAATAATTTGTGTGAAAAAAAGCCACTTATTGACGAAAAAGTAATACATTTGCACCCAAATTCAAACAGTATTTAAAACCGCTTATGGAACAATTTGATTTTGACAAGGTTATTGACCGACATAACACCCACTGCAAAAAAGTCGATTTACTGAAAGAACGTTTCGGCAGCGACGATTTGATTCCCCTATGGATTGCCGATATGGATTTCCCCGTTTGCCCCGTCCTCCGCGACGCGCTGGCTAATCGTTTCGCCGAACATCCAATCTACGGCTATACAGTCCCTTACGACGAATATTGGCAGTCGATTATCGATTGGCAACGCCGCCGCAACGGTTTCGAGTTCTGCCGCGAGGACATGACGTTTATGCCCGGCGGAATGCCCGCGCTCGGCATGGTGCTCAATTTCTTCACCCAGCCAGGCGACCGTGTCGTGCTTCAAGAGCCTGTATATTACGATTTCAAGGAAGTGGTCGAGGGCAACAACCGCCTCGCTATCAGCAACGACCTGCTCCCCGACGGTGAACACTTCTATCGGATGGACTTCGATTCGCTCGAGCGGATTTTCGAAGTGCGACGTCCGAAAATCATGATTGTCTGCAACCCGCAAAACCCCATAGGTATCGTCTGGAAAAAAGAAGACCTCCAGAAGGTTGCCGCCCTTGCACGCCGCTACGGAGTGATTCTCTTCAGCGACGAAGTGTTCTCCGACCTTCCCCTCTTCGGCCACAAGCACATTCCGCTCGCCACAGTCAGCGACGATGCGGCTGCCGTCACAATCACTTGCGGTTCGCCGGGCAAGGCGTTCAATCTCACCGGTCTTAAGAGCACATGGCTCGTCATCAAAAATCCCGAATTGCGGCGCGAATTTTATCGATGGGTGGAAGTCAACGAACTTTGCAACGCAAATATTCCCGCACTGTTGGCAACCGAGATTGCCTACAACCACTGCGAGTCATGGCTTAAGCAATGCAAGAAATACATCGAAGAAAACGTGCTTTATGTGGAGCGGTTCTGTCAAGAGAATCTTCCTGGCATAGTGGCAATCCGTCCGCAGGCGTCGTTCCTTATGTGGCTCGACTGCCGAGGATTGGGCCTACACCACCGCGAACTGGTGCGTTTCTTCGCCGAAGAAGCCGGCCTCGCTCTCAACAACGGCGCCATCTACGGAGCCCCTGGCTACTGCCATATGCGTCTTAACATCGGCACATCGCGTGTCACCCTGACGCGTGCCCTCGACCGTCTCCGCCACGCCGTCGAAGCCCTCTCTCGTCGCTGACTATTTGCCATTGTCAGAATTTATTCGTAACTTTGTGAATCAGTAAAATGTCGAAATAAAAACAAACTCACTATCAATATGAAATTCAAGAATCTTCTCGTTATGGCCGCCGCTATGGCCATTGTTGCCACCGGTTGCAACAAGAAACTCGCTCCGCTTTCGGCTGACAATTTCTCCTCGTCGCCCAACCCCCTCGAATTGGTTGGCAAGAAAGTCCCCGCGACTATCACCGCTTCGATTCCCCCGAAGTACTTCCAAAAGAACGCCGAACTTACTATCACCCCCGAACTTATTTACGAGGGTGTTTGCGACTCTTCCGAGCCTATGACGCTTCAGGGCGAAAAAGTCCTCGGAAATAACACCGTAATCAACTACGAAAACGGCGGTGTGGTCACTATCCCCGCATCGTTCGATTACGATTACTTCATGCGCCGTTCCCGTCTCCGTCTGTCCTTCGCCGTCAAGCAGGGCAATAAGCAGTATGCGCTCCCGCCGGTCAATGTGGGCGAGGGTTTGGTATCTACGGCTGCCTATGCCGACGCCGGAACTGTGACGCCTGCCATCGGTGCCGACCGCTTCCAGCGCATCATCAACGAGAAATACAACGCCCAAATCCGCTTCC
>JAFZPB010000036.1 GCA_017552595.1 Muribaculaceae bacterium | reverse complement strand
CGGTTTCCACACCATCCATGGTCGCGCCGCGGCTGTGGCTACTGGCGTGAAACTCGCCAATCCCGAACTCACCGTTTGGCAGATTTCGGGCGACGGCGACGGCCTCGCCATTGGCGGCAACCATTTCATCCACGCCATCCGCCGTAACATCGACATCAACATCATCCTCTTCAACAACAAAATCTACGGTCTGACAAAGGGCCAGTATTCGCCCACTTCCGACCGCGGTTTCGTCAGCAAATCGTCGCCCTACGGCACCACTGAGGACCCGTTCATCCCTGCCGAACTTGTTTTTGGCGCTCGTGGCACGTTCTTCGGCCGTTCAATCGACGTCGAATTGAAAACGTCGCAAGAGGTGATGGTGGCAGCAGCCCGTCATAAGGGAGCGTCGGTTGTCGAAATCCTCCAAAACTGCATGATTTTCAACAACGGCATCCATAACCACGTGACCGACCGAGAATTCCGTGCCGACCGCACCATCCATCTCCGCCACGGAGAAAAGATGATTTTCGGCAAGGCAAACCAATTCGGTATCGTCCAGGACGGGTTCCTGTTGAAAGCAGTTGAAATCGGCAAGGACGGCTACACCATCGACGACGTGCTCGTTCACGACGCCCATTGCCAATCGAATTTCCTCCACCAGCAACTTGCAATGATGGACGGCAACGCTCTGCCGCTCGCCGTCGGCGTGATTCGCGACGTGGACTCGATTACCTACAACGACGGCGTTGACGCTCAAGTGGCTGAGGTCCGTGCCCGCAAGGGTTACGACTCGCTGCGCGACATGATTCTCGCCGGCGAAACTTGGGAAATCAAATAGTGTGGGAAGGCTGAAAAAAATATTCCCTGCCGATGTTTGGCAAAGTAGATTAGGGCTGTTTTTTGCAGCCCTTTTCGCTAAACTCGTGATTTTCGACCTGATATGGTGCGGACAAACTACGTTCCGCGCCATGTCGGATGTCGGACTTTACGTCAACACTCTCTTCGTGGCGCTACTTCTCGTGGTGCCCTATATGGCGACAAAAAAGTCGTGGGTGGAGATTGTGGTGATGGCGGCCACCGACGTGCTGCTTGTGGCGAATTTGATGTATTGCCGCACCTATTACGCGGCGATACCCGCTGACAGTTACTCGCTTGTCGGAAATCTTGCCGACTTCAAGGCTTCCGTTGCCGATAGTTTCCGTTGGGTTGACCTGCTGTTGCCGCTGACCACTATTCTAACGGCGTTTCTTCTTCGCCGTGTAAAGAATCGCCCGTGTGCTGGGGCATGGCGGCATTATCTTGTCGTGCTTGCTGTTTTGTTTGCATTGTCTTTCGTGGTGGCTTTGTTCAGAGGCGGTTTCCGTTCCCACTATGAGCGGATGCGCGAATCGTGCTATTACACCACATGCACCACGCCTGTTTATTCCGTTTTCGGCAACATCCTCTACGATGTCACCTCGACTCCAGATCCGGCCGCTACTGCCGCCGAACGGGAGGAAATCACAGCATGGCTTAATGAGAAGTCGGCACTGCGGCCACATCAACCTTTGCCCGACAGCATTGCCCGGCGGCAAAATATGGTTATGGTGTTCTGCGAATCGCTCGAGAGTTGGGTAATCGGCGCAAAAATCGACGGGAAGGAAATTACTCCGCGGCTCAACGCGCTCGTTGCCGATTCGACAACGTTCTACGCCCCGAATGTGCTGACGCAGGTGGCTGCCGGCCGCTCTATTGACGCGCAACTTTTGATAGAAGCCGGTTTGCTGCCGCTGAAAAGCGGAGTGTTCAGTTCGCGCTATCACGCCAATATGTTCTTCACAATCCCCAAGGCGATGCGCGAGGCTTTCGGAGTGCGAAGTTATCTGCTCACTTGCGACAAACCGGAGGTGTGGAATCAAATACTTGTGGCCCGCTCGTTCGGCATCGACACGTTGTTGACACGTTCGTCGTGGCGCAACGATGAACTTGTTGGAAATCCCGCCAAACTCTCCGACGGCTCGTTTATCGCCCAAAGCATTGAGAAAATGCGCGGCGGCGAAATATGGCCCGAAGGCGAACCCGCCTATGTTCAGTTCGTAACCTATTCGGGCCACAATCCATTTGTTCTCCCCGACAGGCTCAAGCGCATCAACATCTCAGAGGCATATCCTGAACGCATGCGCGACTATATGACTATGGCAAACTATACCGATTGGGCTATTGGTCAACTGATTGATTATCTCCGTTCACGTTCCGATTACGGCGAGACGATAATTGTAATTGTCGGCGACCACGAGGGCCTTGCTTCCGACCGTCGCGAACTACTCAAATCGCCATTGGCGAAGGGTGTTGTTGATGAGGGTCAGCACACACCGTTCATCGTCGTTAATTCTCCCGTTGGAGGGCGTTACGAACCGACGATGGGCCAAATCGACATTTATCCGACTTTGCTGAATCTTTTGCGACTCGACGGTTACCGTTGGAGCGGGTTAGGGCAGAGCGTTTTCGACCCGTCAAAACCGCCCTACGCCATTTCTTCCACATCTAACATGATTGAAGGCGACACAACGGGCGTGTCTGTTGCAGTGAAGCGTAATATCGCCCGCATGCGCGACATCTCCGACAAAATCCTCCGCCACAACGCCTTCGCCGAATTACCCTAAGCAATAAACTGTTAAAAAATCGCTTTCCCAAATTTTTCTATTGTGTCGGAGTAATGCGAGACGCAGTCTCGTACCCTTTGCAACCACCAAAAACCACCTGCCATTGGGCAGAGAAATTTGTCAAATTTATTCAATTTACTGCGCTTCGCTGGCCCTTCGGGTTCCCGTTGGTCATCGTCACTTCGTGAGTCCGCCCGCAGGGCGCTTTATTATTCCGTCGCGAAGCAACTCCTCAACTCCCCAAACTTTACCTTTGCACCGTCGATCCTTGATTGTTCCAAAAGTCGGGGAACGATGCAGTAAAAATCATGGGGTTTTCTTACCTTTGTCGTATTAAGGAAAGTCAACCTCCCCACGGAGCAACCCGATTCTCATACTAGGCTCG
>JAFZPB010000035.1 GCA_017552595.1 Muribaculaceae bacterium | reverse complement strand
GGGAAGTGCGGAATCCGTCGAAGAACGAGATGAACGGCACACGCGACTTGATTGTCGAAAGGTGGGCAACACCAGCGAGGTCCATGACTTCTTGAACGGAACCTTCGGCGATCATAGCGAAGCCGGTGGAGCGCACCGACATGACGTCTTGTTGGTCGCCGAAAATCGACAGCGAGTGGCTGGCAAGCGTACGGGCGGCAACGTGAATCACGCACGGCAGAAGTTCGCCTGCTATTTTATACATGTTCGGAATCATTAAGAGCAGACCCTGCGAAGCGGTGTAGGTGGTGGTCAACGCACCAGCCTGCAACGAACCGTGGACTGCGCCGGCGGCGCCGGCTTCCGACTGCATTTCTTGAACCATGACGGTTTCGCCAAAAATGTTTTTACGCCCTGCAGCAGCCCATTCGTCGACATATTCAGCCATTGTCGAAGAGGGCGTGATGGGGTAGATGGCAGCAACCTCGGTGAACATGTAGGAAACATGAGCGGCGGCCTGGTTGCCATCACAGGTAAGGAATTTTTTCTCTTTACTCATAGTCGTGTGAAGATACTTTATATTGATGATTTTTATTGATTGCTAAATGATTAGACATAAGGATCGTTGTAGGCGACCGATAATTGCCCAGTCAATCTGCAAATTTACGAAAAATTTTCCACCTTTGCAATAGTATCTCAATTAAGTTGGGAATTAGAAGTGAGGAGTTGGAATTTTTTAATTAGATAATTTCCCAAGGCGATTTTTTTTGGCATAAAGGGTTGAAGTTTTGAGAATTTTCGTAACTTTGCCTTTGTTAAGTGCTTTGCTTAAAGGACAAATGAATTCTTCCCTTTGGATAGCATCGCAGAAAACTACCATTTGTTGTTAAACGAAAATACCGATAGAAAAATGAAACAATCGAAAACTAATCAAAAATTGAAATGTGGCGGCAATATTCCGACGGCATTGGTGACATTCCTTTTGTTTGTCGCCTGCCTCTTCTCGACTTTCGGCGTTAAGGCGCAAAACCTTACTTTTGCCGACCCTGCCGTGGAAAGCCGTGCACTTCTCAAAGGCGACCTTGACAGTGACGGCCACATCTCGAAGGCTGAGGCCGACTCGCTGAAGTCGTTGAACCTTACTCAGTACCGCACCGATATGATTACGGTGAAGACTTACGAAGACCTTGCGCAGTTCCCCAATTTGGAACGGCTTTGGTTGGGAGAAAGCAAACTTGAAACCGTCGATTTGAGCAACAACTGGAACCTGAAGTATGTCCACATCGAAAGCGACAACGTCAAGGTGATTATCCTTGCCGTGGGTTGTGCCCCCAAATTGGCGTATCCGATGCACAGCGGCGAGATAATCGTCCGCCGGATACTGAATCCTAAAGCCCCGGGCGCGATGTTTTTCCAATATTAGTTTTTTACCACAATGAAACGAATCGTGTTTACAGCCTTGCTTGGCTTGGCAACAATGTCAATAAATGCGGGGATTCCCGACCCCGGCGACCCGCATTGCGTTTACTGCGGCGTAAACCTCAAAACCGGCGAACCTCACAAGAGTAGTTGCCCCTATTATGAAGCGCCAAAGGAAGAAGAATCATCCCACTCAACTCACCTGAAAGATTATACTCCAATTCCGGAAATGACTCCCGCCGAACATGCTTTGATTTATGAAGTGGGGGTCGATGGCGTGAAACCATGCAGTCATTGCAAAAGCCTAAAGCATCAGCCTTGGTGTGAGATTAAAAATATGCAAAAATGGGCAAAGGTGTACAGGGCTAATGCCCTAAACGCCATCACCGAAGCCCAACGCAAGAAAGCCTTATGGGACTACAACCGCATGGTTGATAATTTGAAATTATTCTTAAATCTCAACTATACTAAGGCTGATTTAAAGGCATATCAAAGAGACCTCGAAAGAGAAGAGGCCGAGCGACAAGCGCAGGCGGCTGCTAAACAAACCGTTCCGCCTTCTCCACCCAGTTATCAGCATCTTTCGAGCGTTGACATCAAGGGCAACTACGACAAGAAAATCGGTTACAGCAATTGGGCCACTGCCTACGGCAAGACATTCCCCAACGGCGAGGAGCGATGGGTGCTCTACGACCAGGACGGGCAGGAGGTGGGACAATTCTTAAAGGTAGAATCTGTGCCGGTGCCGACTGGATTGGACGTTTTCTTGGTGAAAAATCTCGATGGCAAGTGGGGCGTGTACAATGCTGGCGGTGACGCCATAGTTGAGCCGAAATACGAGAGCATCAAAGTAGTTGTCGCACAACAAGGCGGCGAGTCAAGAGAGTTCTATGATGTCACCCTGCGCGACGAGCGTGGGTTGTTGCGTCATGGTATCATCAACGGTGCAATCGCCGGCGATGACAATCAGACCATTCCCTGCGTATGCGACCATATTGAACTAATCGACCGTAGTCCGTCGAATCGCGGTGTTTTGGCGAAATATACGATTGACGGAAACTCGGGCGTAATGGATGCCGATAGCGGCGATGTGCTCATCCAGCCCGGATATTCCTATGTCAATACCTACTTCACGCTTAAAGGCATGTATTTCATCGTGGGCGACGGCACTCACTTCGGCGCATACGATGCCGCGACGATGGAAGAGGTAGCATCTCCTACCGACGCTCGGACTCTCTACCAAGTGCGGGAAATCATCGACAAACGCGACCAATAGCCCCGAATCGGCTACAAGAATAAACCCCAATCGGTCAATTGACTGTTTGGGGTTTGTTATAATGTCGTGAGAATGGTTATTTCTCTTTTTCGATTTGCTTGATGAGGGCGACGTTGAAACGCTCGATGTCGCTCAGAACAACAGCCTTGCCCGATTTCTTATACCACGGTTGGGCGTTGAAGTAGTCCTGGACTTCGGCTTCGGTGAAAGTGTCGCCATGACGGGCATAGATTTCACAACGCATCATCTTGAGAACATCCTTCGGTAAAAGGCGAAGAATGGAATGGGTGAGCGGCATGGCTGATGCCACCCCGTATTTGCCGGGGATTTCAGCATACGGCGTTTCGACGATTGAAAGCGTAACGTTCTCGCCGAAACGTGGGTTGTGGTCGACAAACTTTTGGTCATGAATCGTTGTCACGTTAAGACCGCCCAAGATTGGGGTGACACGGATTGTCATCGGTCCCATAATCGCTCCGGCACCGCCGCCTCCGGGCATCTTGCCGTATTTGGGACTGCTGGGGTCGCCATGGCTGACGCGGCCTTCGCCATATTCGACGTCGAACGATTTGCGGTCGTCGTTGATTTTTATACGATAGTGCTGTCCGGGGTCTTCTGCCCACTTCATGTCGGTGTAGTGTTCCATTTTCGGACCGAAGAGTGCATGTTCGCCGTCTTCAAGGACGTAGTTGCCGGCGAGAACTCTGCGCAGGAACACGTAGCGACCGTCCGACTGGATATCGTTTTGCTCGATTTTGTAGAAAGCCTTAATCGGAGCGCCGGAAGCGTTGCGCTCCACGAGCATAACATAGTTGCCGAGACGTTCAACTGAGTATTTCGCACCTTTAATGCTTTTCGAAACCACTTGTTTCCCAACCACTTTGTTGTCGGCAATAGGGTTGCCCATTTTTCCGTCGTATTCGCCGTACAAGTGAAGTGCGATTCGGTGGTCAATTTTATCGTAAACAGTTTGGAAAGCCTGAACTCCGCAAGTCCATGTTATGACAGAATCCAAAAGATGTTTCTTGGTAGAAAGAACTACGCGCTTCGCGGTACGGACGACTTGGTCGGAGTTCACCGATTCGGCGAACATTTCACCACTTTCGCCAGAGTTGTATCGGCTGCGTGAATTGGCGTCAGGAGCGATTGCCGAGGCCGCTATTAACACTGCGATTGAAAAAATTAGTCGGTTCATGATATTGTCGTAAGTTAGTTGTTGTATGTTATATGTGACAAAGGTAGGATATTATTTCGGCATTTTCAAATTTTTGCGAAAAAAGCGACAAAAAAAGTGGACAAAAAAAGCCCTGCCAGGATGAACGGCAGGGCTTTGATAGAGGGGGTAAAACGATACTATTTTACGAAGACTTTGTATTCGCCGGGTTTGAGGCTGGCGGGAAGCGCTTTGGCGCGTTTGCCGGCGAAGTAGTCGGTCATGCCCTTAACATCGGGTGCGTTTTCTTTACACTTGACCGCTTGTTTGTCCTTGCCGAGATTGACTACTGTGACCACCTCGTTGCCGTCGAGACGACGCGAGAAGAGGAAAATGTCGGGGCTTTCTGTAGGATAGACGGTGACTTCCGTTTCGCCTCGGCCTGCACGGAGTGCCTTGTTGTTGTGTTTCAGCGCATTGAGTTTTTTGTAGAAATTGAAATACTCATTGCGAGCATCAAGTCCTTTGACGGGGTCGTGCTGGAAGAATTCGATGGCTTTGTTGTAGCCGATTTCTTGGCCTGTGTAGATGAGCGGCATACCGGGGAGGGTGTAGGTTAGCACAGCGAATGCGTTGGCGAGGTTGCCGAGACGGTCGAATTCCGTGCCTTCCCACGACGAGAGGTCGTGGTTGGTAATCATTTCCATCGTGTAGGAGTCGGCCGGGAATGCGAGGCGTTGCTTGTGGAGCAGGTCACCGATGGCGGCGGCGTGAGTCTCGGGGAATGTGCGCATCGGTTCGCCTTCCTTGACGAATGTGTATTGTCCTGAGGTATAGGCGATAGCCGAGAAAAGGTCCTTCATGGGCCAATTGTAG
>JAFZPB010000034.1 GCA_017552595.1 Muribaculaceae bacterium | reverse complement strand
CCAGAATTGGGCAAATTGAAGGTGGCTGGACTGACGCGTGAGGCCATAGCCGAGCGAGTAAGCAACGCATACAAATCGAAAGGAATCCTCAGCGACATGACCGTGACGGTTGAGTTTGTCGATTTCTATGTTTCTGTTGCAGGTGAAGTGACGAAACCGGGACGCTATGCAATTGAACGTGACAAAACCACTATTCTCGACGCATTGAGCATGGCTGGAGACCTAACAATTATGGGGCGTCGCGACAATGTTGCTGTGGTTCGCCACGAGAACGGCCGCGAGATGGTATATCGTGTGAATCTTTGCTCTGCCGACAGCCTATTCTCTTCGCCCGCTTATCAAATTAAGCAGAACGACTATATCTACGTTGAGCCGAACAATGTCCGAGTACGTCAATCGACTGTGAACGGCAACAATGTTCTATCTACATCGTTCTGGTTGTCACTGGCATCCTTGCTTGTGACGATAGCCGTATTAATCAAGAAATAACCTTAAAAGATAATCATTTTCATCATCAATAATGTCATTGAAAACGAATCAACCGCAAAACGAAGAATACCTGAGCGTCAGGGACTTATTGTCGGAATGTCGCAACAAATGGTATTGGTTCGTAATCTCAACGCTTGTAATGTTGGTTTTGGCTTTTTTATATGTCAAATCAACACCCAATAAATATGAGCGGAAAGCGTCGATTTTGATAAAAGGGACTGAGTCAACTTCTCCTTTCGGACAGTCCGGCAAATTCGACATTTTTGAAAATAACGCGAATGTCTATAACGAAATAATCTCGATAGAGTCGCCCGCAGTTATTCAGGAGGTGGTGCGTCGTTTGGGGTTGCAGATCGACTATCGCGTTGACAGTCTGTTCAACAAGCGCCTTCTTTATGGCGAGGCCAAACCATTCGTTGTGGATTTCACCACATTGTCGGAAGAAAGGAGCGCTCGTATGAAGGTCGAATATCTCGGTAGTCGTCGTTATCGATTGTCGGATTTCGTCTTATCGAGCAATGATGTTGACCACGCACCAATTGATTGCCAAGTCGGCGTGGAAGTGCCGACCCCACTGGGAAACGTCAATATTGTCGACAATCCGTTGATAAAGCATTTCCCTAAGGGCTCGAAGTTTTCAGTGGTGAAACGCAATCTTTTCTCTTCGATGGAGATTGTTAAGAATCGTTTGACGGTGAAACTCAGCGACGAAGATGCTACGGTCATCGATATCTCTATTATTGACGAGTCGATAAAACGTGCTGAAGACATCATCAATATGGTTATATTGGTGTATAACGAGAACTGGGTGCAGGACAAAAACCAGTTGGCACAATCGACATCTCAGTTTATCAACAATCGACTTGAAATCATCAAGAAAGACCTCGGAATAGTTGATGAAGACATCTCCAACTACAAGAGCAAGAACCTTATACCCGATCTCCAGTCGATTTCGAGGATGTATGTTGATCAATACGGTGCGAGCAATACACAGTCGATGGCCCTCCAAAACCAAATTTCCGTCGCCAAGTATGTAAAGGATTTCGTCGGTCGGAATGTCAACAACAACCAAATGTTGCCGACAAATCTTGGTATCAGCGACGATGGATTGAACAAGCAGATTTCAGATTACAACGCACTTATAGTAAAACGCAAGGAAGCCGTACGTAACAGTGGCGAAAACAATCCTGTTGTAACAGGCTATGACCAAACGCTCGGCGAACTCCGTCAGGCGATGACACAGTCGGCCGACAACATCATTGCGGCTTTGCGCACACAATTGGGTGGCGTTCAAAGTAACATCAACAAGTCGGCTGCCAAAATCGCTCAAAGCCCCGAACAGGCAAAATACCTAATGTCGGTCGAACGTGAGCAACAGGTCAAGGAATCTCTCTACACCTATTTGCTCGAAAAACGCGAGGAGAACGAACTTTCCCGCACCTTTAATGAATTCAATACCCGTATAATCGCACCACCTATGGGCAGTGGTAGTCCGGTTTCCCCAAAGAAGAAATCACTCTACTTTATCGCCATTTTGGCAGGCCTTTTCCTCCCCCTCCTTCTTATTTTCTTGCGTGAATATTTCGACGTAAAAGTGCGCACGAAGAAGGATTTGGAATCACTCAACTACCCGATTATAGGCAATATTCCTTCGCTTAACGGACGCACGAGTTGGATTAAACGCCTGCTTAAGCGAAAAGAGAGTGATGAGGTTAAACTTGTTGTCGATGGCATTAGTCGCAATGCTATTAACGAGGCCTTCCGTGTGTTCAGAACTAATATTGAATTCGTAGGCAACGGCAGGAAAGAAGGTAAGGGGCGCGTTGTGATGTTAACGTCGGCAAATCCCTCGTCGGGCAAGACATTCGTTTCACTCAACTTGTCGGAATGTATGGCGTTGAACAACAAGCGTGTGTTGGCGATCGATATGGATATGCGTAAGACCACCTTGAGTGATTCCCTCGGCTACGGCAATGCCGAATATGGGTTGACTCATTATCTGTTGGGTGCAAAGACTTTCGAAGAAGTTGTTGTCAATGGTGGAAATAGTGTGAATTTCGACTTTATACCAGTTGGAACAATTCCTCCGAATCCCACAGAGTTGTTACTTACCGACAAACTCAACAGTTTACTCGAATATGCCCGTTCAAACTACGACTATGTTATCGTCGACTGTCCACCAGTGGAAATTGTCGCCGACGCACAAATTATAAACAGAGAAGTCGACATTTCAGTATTCATTATCCGTGCCGGTAAGTTTACTAAGTCGATGATTCCTATGGTCAACGATTTGAAAGAAAGCGGACGTTATAGCAACATGGTAGCACTCCTTAACGCGATTGAAACACATCATTCGGGCTACGGATATGGTTATGGCTATGGCAAAGGCTATGATTATGGCTACAAAAAGGATAAATAACAATTAAGCGATGAATGTAGCAGTTGTTGGAACAGGGTATGTGGGACTTGTGACAGGCACATGTTTCGCCGAAATGGGCGTGAACGTGACTTGCGTAGATATTGATGCGGCTAAGATTGCCCGTCTGAAGGCCGGCGACATTCCCATCTATGAGCCCGGACTTGACTCACTCGTGAAGAAAAACGTCGCCGCTGGCCGATTGCATTTCACCACCGACTTGGCTTCATGTATCGACTCCGTGGAAGTGGTGTTTTCTGCCGTGGGTACACCGCCCGATGAAGACGGTTCGGCCGACTTGAAATATGTGTTGAATGTGGCACGCACGTTCGGACAAAATATAAAGAAATATACCCTATTAGTGACGAAATCCACCGTGCCCGTCGGCACTGCCGAGAAAGTACGTAACGCCATTGAGGAAGAACTTGCCTCACGAGGCGAAATGATAGATTTCGATGTCGCCAGCAATCCAGAATTCCTCAAAGAAGGAGCCGCCATAAAGGATTTTATGTCACCTGATAGGGTAGTGGTGGGCGTTTCGAGTGAAAGGGCTCGCAAGATTATGTCGCGTCTCTATCGTCCGTTTATGCTTAGCGGTGACCGAATGATTTTCACCGATATCCCGTCGGCTGAAATGATTAAATATGCCGCAAATTCGATGTTGGCAACGCGTATTTCGTTCATGAACGATATCGCGAACTTATGCGAACTCGTGGGTGCCGATGTCAATATGGTACGAAAGGGCATAGGGTCTGACACCCGTATCGGCAAGAAATTCCTCTATCCTGGTTGCGGCTACGGGGGAAGTTGCTTTCCAAAGGACGTGAAAGCGCTTATCAAGACAGCCGAACAGAATGGCTATGATATGCGCGTTTTGCGTGCTGTTGAGGAAGTCAATGAGACACAGAAGTCAATAGTGTATCGCAAACTGAAAAACCATTTCGGTGGCAGCCTCAAGGGGAAGAAAGTTACCCTGTGGGGGTTGGCATTTAAACCCGAAACCGATGATATGCGCGAGGCTCCGGCG
Organism: Muribaculaceae bacterium; assembly: GCA_017552595.1. Lineage (GTDB taxonomy): Bacteria > Bacteroidota > Bacteroidia > Bacteroidales > Muribaculaceae > RUG14106. Next base: position 526 of record JAFZPB010000034.1, on the reverse strand, counting down.
TTGGTGGTTATTGACCGTCTGCTTACCGATGGGGCGAAAGTGACCGTTTTCGACCCGATAGCCATTGATGAATGTCACCGTCGCATCGGTGATAAGGTGACTTATGCCAACGATATGTATTCGGCTGTTGAAGGCGCCGACGCACTACTTTTGGTTACGGAATGGAAACAGTTTCGTTCCCCCGATTGGCGTCGAATAGCCGACAAAATGGCGGGCAATGTTGTCGTCGACGGTCGCAACGTTTACGACGAGTCGGAATTGCTTGAAAATGGATTTGTTTACTACAAAATAGGGTAATATGAAAGTATTAGTCACAGGTGCCGCCGGATTTATAGGCCATCATTTGTGTCGCCGATTGACGGGGCGCGGTGATAGCGTTGTAGGCATTGACAACCTGAACGACTATTACGATGTCGGGTTGAAATTTGACCGACTTTGTCTATTGGGAATAAATAGAAAGGATGTTGAGCGTGATGGCTGTGGGCAGTCGTTGACGGCCGATTTTCGTTTTGAAAAAATCGACATT
>JAFZPB010000033.1 GCA_017552595.1 Muribaculaceae bacterium | reverse complement strand
GACTCTTTGACTCCTATGGGACTTGACGTTTTCAAACTTTCCAAACAACTGACTTCTCCCATATACAGCGACTTCGACCCCACTGGTTATTATTCCAAATCCGATCTTATAGCGTCGAAAGTATATAATGCTACTGTCTTGAGCCGCAGTGACTCTATCGCCAAATTGAAATATCGTACTGTCGACGTTATGCTTCCACGTTCATTTGGCCAGCAACTTTTTCAAAAATATCTCGACAGTCCAGAAACCTACGCCGACCCCGTCACTTTCGCCCAATACTTCCCCGGAATTTATGTGGCCAACTCCTATGGTAGTGGCCGTATTATGAAAGTGGCAGAAACCAAAATGCAGATGTTCTATCGCAAACTATTAAAAGTCGACGACAAGGATACGACTATTTACGCAAATGCCAACTATTTTGCTGTCACACCAGAAGTGTTAAGCAACAACAACATGTCTTTGACTCTCGACCAAAACATTCTCGACCTTGAGGCGCAAGGAAAACTTCTCGTTGTGGCTCCTATTGGAAAAGAAGTGGAATTGACGTTCCCGACCGACAAAATCCTCGAAAAGTATAACGAGTTACCCAAATCGGTCCGAGTTGTCAATTCGTTGACATTTACCATTCCTGCTCAAACAATCGCCAATGATTACGAAATAAAGCCTCCGGCTTATCTTCTCATGGTGCTGAAATCAAAAAAGGACGAATTTTTCGCGTCTCGCTCGATTAATGATGACAAAACGTCATTCTACGCAACCTACGACGCATCGACTCATTCCTATACTTTCTCTGAACTTCGCAATTATATACGCGACATGATCAACAAAGGGACCGTATCGCCCGAAGACATGGAATTTGTCATTACTCCCGTAAGCGTAACCACTGAGACTGTCTCAGGTTCTTACTCGTCATCAACTACCTACACCACTGCAATTTGCCCTTATGTTGAACAGCCGGCTATGGCGATTCTTGACCTTGAAAAGGCAAAAATAAAATTCTCATTTACGAGACAGAGCGCTGCATTTTAAGGCATTATATATAAAAAAGTAGAGAGCACTAGTGCTCTCTACTTTTTTTTGTGGCGGGAACGAGAATTGAACTCGTGACCTCCGGGTTATGAATCCGACGCTCTAACCAACTGAGCTATCCCGCCGTTTCGCTTTTGCGACTGCAAATTTAGCAATTCTTTTTGTTATGGCAAACATTTTCCTTAAATATTTCATTGTTGCCACGTTTTAGATTGTCATTTTATCGTTTTTCACACAAAACGAATTGTTTGTTTGATTTTTTTTGTAACTTTGCGATGTAATGCATCGACACAGTCGTTGGCATTACATAAATATATTTTATATAAATAAATTAGTAGAAAGGTCAAGGGCGACTTACTTCTAACGTTTTGAAGGAGCCTCGGCTCTGTGTTTAGTCGCCCAATTACCTTTCAATTTTTTTTACATGAATAACATCGTTTTTACAAAAGCGGCCCTACGCTATCGAGCCTTATTTCTCGACATCAATCGTAAGGACATCAACCTTAATTCCATTGCCACGCTTCATGCAATCGCATTTGTCATAAGAATGAGAGAAAACGGCTTCTGCCTTAGCGAAGAACTCTACCATGCGATTAACGGAGTTTCGGCCGATACGCTTGCGTCAATCACAACATACGTCAACGAGGCGATGGGAATCGACCTCAATTGGGCTTCGCTCGTAAAAGGATGGGACACGCCCACCGGCGAGAGCCATGCCGACCATTTAGTCACATGGTTTGCAAACATGCTCGGTGACGATGCCGGTTTAAGCGGCACTACCCTGCCCTGTGGGCACTTTATCCCCGACGGAACATTCCCACTTGAACGATATAACGGTTGTCCGTTCTGCGGAACGCCTTTCAAAACTGCCAACTACGTTTATAAAGGACAAGCAAGCAAACTGAAAGAACTTCGACTTTTCACCATCGAGGATATTTCGAATGTATTTAATACTCTCCTTTCATCTGCCACACCTCTTGACGGAACTCAGAAGGAAACTTTGTCGATGCTTCTCAAGGAACTACCGCTATCTGAAAACGTCAACATTTCAATGAAAGAGACGGCTATGTTTGTTGTCAAAACTCTCGTTGAAAACGGTAAAGATGACGACGCACAAATGTTATTGTCGACACCTACCGACATTCTCCGTTATCTTTGGTTCGCAAAGACCGGCTACGCACAAATTATTGAGCCTCGTACCCTCATTGCCCATGCTGGTCGATTATATCGCCACATGTGGGGGCCGCTCGACAAAAGCGTTGAAGCAGCCATTGGCATGAAGAATAAGTTGCTTCTTAAATATAATAGAAACGATTGCTATCGGGTGGCACGATGGATGAATGCCCTCTCGATGACCGCGACACAAGCGGCGGAGAATATGAATCCTAAGCGAGGAATGTGGGTGAGATTTATCCGTGCGCTACGCCTCGCCGAATATTCCCGTAAAGCGGGATTTGAACACCTCTCGGAGATTATCGACGTATTCTACCGACAGGACTATTCAACATGGCAGGGCCAGGTCGATTCTGCCCGGAAACAAAACGACGTAGCAGCCACTTTGACTTTGCTTAAACAACGCCCGGGCCTTTTCGCCCGTTGTCTGTTCGCCACAATGCTCCGTTTCGATTGCGGCAAAGTGCTTTCCGCTTTTGAGGAAATCTCCGACAAACTGCCGTCCCGCTTGATTTTGTCGCTCGTAAATGCTGCCGAGACCTACTTCGACTCCAATGCGACTCATATCGCTCGGCCCATAACGGGAGGTGCCAAAACTTTTCCGCCGAACAAACTCCTTACGCTTTATAACGCCGACGAACTGAAATCAATGGCCGACTCCATCAAAACGCTTTATAAAACTGTTATGACACGGCGTTTTGCCGCTCAGTCAGTCAATGCGACATCTATCTATATCGACCCGATTCTTTACGACATCCCCCTCAGCGTTGGCGACCGCTCTGCAACCGTTCAGGACACGTCGTGCGCGTTGATGGGAACCCGTATTCCCGTAGAGGGTGATTCTGTGCGTCTTTTCCTCCATTGGGGAAAAGGCTTGCCCGCACAATGGCTTGATATGGATTTAAGTTGCGTAATAGCGTATCCTGACGGCAGAAAAGAAGAATGCGGTTTCTTCAATCTGACTTGTGTCGGTGCAAAACATTCTGGCGATTTCCAGCAGATTCCTGACCTTGTTGGAACTGCCGAATATATCGAACTTACATTGCCAGAATTAGATGCGGCGAAAGCGGAGTATGTTACTTTCACTTGCAACGCTTACTCCAACGGAGCACTTTCGCCGAATCTTATGGTCGGATGGATGAATTCCGCTTATAAAATGGAAATATCACATAAAGATGGCGTGGCATATGACCCGTCATGTGTTCAGCACATTGTGCGCGTCAGCGAAGGCAACCTTTCAAAAGGATTGGTATTCGGTGTCTTAGATGTAAAGAAACGCGAAATTATTTGGCTCGAGATGCCTTTCACGTCACAAACGGTTGGTGGCCTTGACTGCGATTTAGTCAGAGCGTTGCTCAATCGACTGGAAAACAAAATCAGTATCGGCGACCTTCTTGCATTGAAAGCCCAAGCACAATCGCTGACCGTCGTTGACAATCCCGAACAATCCGACGAATCATATACTTACGAATGGGCCCTAAACCCCGCTCAAGTGTCAACCTTACTCAACAAATAACCTTTTTTTATTTGAATTGAAAAAAACGACGTGTGTTAAGGATATTTTTCAAAAGATTTTCGTAATTTTGTGAAATAAGAAATTACTCATAGAGACTATCTAAATGTTAACCCAAATAAATTCCACGAAATGAAAAAGCCCTATGTAATCGGTGTCGACATGGGCGGCACCAACACCGTGTTCGGTATCGTTGACTCTGAAGGCAAAATTCTCGCCTCCGATTCAATTAAAACCGCTGTACCAGTTCTCGAAGACTACATCGATCAATTCTACAATGCGGTCGACAAACTCATCAAAGATGTCGGAGTTGAAGGCCAAATCCAAGGAATCGGTATCGGAGCACCTAACGCCAACTATTTCACTGGTGCTATTGAGGCCGGTGTTAACCTCCCTTGGCCCACGCCCATACCTCTCGCTAAAATCATTGAAGAAAAGTTCAATCTCCCTGTGGCAATCACTAACGACGCCAACGCCGCCGCTATGGGCGAAATGACCTATGGCGTTGCTCGCGGCATGAAGGACTTTATCATGATTACTCTCGGCACCGGTGTAGGTTCTGGTATTGTTATCGACGGTAAGGTGGTTTATGGCCACGATGGTTTTGCAGGTGAACTTGGCCACGTGCTTGTTCGTCGTGAAAACGGTCGTATGTGTGGCTGTGGTCGTTGTGGCTGCCTTGAGGCTTATTGTTCCGCAACTGGTGTTGCCCGTACTGCCCGCGAATATCTTGTGTCATCGACCGAACCTTCCATTCTTCGTGATATGCCATCCGAAAAAATCACATCTAAAGATGTCTATGATGCTGCCATTAAGGGTGACAAAATTGCCAAGGAGGTGTTCGACTTTACCGGAACGATGCTTGGCGAAGCCCTTGCCGACTTTACGGTGTTCTCGTCACCTTCGGCATTCATTCTCTTTGGTGGCTTGACCAAGGCTGGCGAACTCCTGCTCAAACCGCTTCGTGAAGCAATGGACAAGAACATGATTAAGATGTTCCGCGGCAAAGTGCAAATTCTCCTTTCGGAACTCAAAGAGTCCGATGCCGCTGTCCTCGGTGCTTCCGCACTCGGTTGGGAGGCTAAATTCCACGATTGAAACTGAAATCGTTTTTGATGGTTTCTCAATCGACTATCATTATTCCCCAAAAACGCAGGGGGTGTCATCTCATTACAGAGTTCATCGTCGGGCAACTTCCGCAGTTGCCCGATGTTGGACTCTTGCATCTCCACATCCTTCACACGTCTGCCGCTCTAACCATAAACGAGAATTACGACCCCGACGTTCGTCGCGACTTGACCGCAATTCTCGACCATCTCGTGGCCGAGCGACAACCATTTTACACCCACACACTCGAAGGCGACGACGATATGCCTGCCCATGCGAAAGCCTCGCTTATAGGTCCGTCTTTGACGATTCCTGTTCGTGGCCATCGTCTCTGCCTCGGCACTTGGCAAGGCATTTATCTGTGCGAATTTCGTGATTGCGGCGGTGACCGCTCAATCGTTGCGACTGTAATTGGAGAATAAGCGATGAAAGGTTTGGTAGTTCGAAACACCGGCAGCCACTACACAGTCAAAACTGACTCGGGTGAGTTGTTGACATGCAAAGTTAAGGGCAATTTCCGCATCCGTGGAATCCGAACAACCAACCCTGTAGCGGTGGGTGACATTGTTGAAGCCACACCCCAAACTGATGATTCGGCTTTTATCACAAGTGTCTATCCCCGACGCAATTACATTATACGCCGAGCCACAAACCTTTCTCGTGAAGCGCAAATAATCGCCTCCAATCTCGACCAGGCGATGCTGATTGTCACCTTTGCCCATCCCACCACTTCCACCACTTTTATCGATCGCTTTCTCGCAACCGCAGAGGCCTATCGTGTGGCGGCCACGATTGTTGTTAATAAAATTGACCTTCTTACCGCTGCGGACGATACTGAGTTGCTCGATGCTTTTGAATACCTCTACACATCTATTGGATATAAGGTTATCAAGTCTTCGTCTGTCACTGGCGAAGGTATTGACGAAATCAAAACCGCTCTAAGTGGCAAGACGACTCTCCTATCGGGAAATTCCGGCGTTGGCAAGTCAACGATTATCAACACTTTAATGCCCGAATTGAACTTACGGACGGCCGAGATCTCCGATGCCCACGACACGGGAATGCACACAACCACATTCTCCGAAATGTTTGCGTTGCCTTCGGGAGGTTATATTATCGACACCCCAGGTGTCAAAGGGTTCGGAACGGTCGATTTCGACCGAGCCGAAGCGTCGCACTATTTTCCCGAAATATTCCGCACGGGTCGCGACTGCCGCTATTCCAACTGCACCCATACCCATGAGCCGGGCTGTGCTGTCCGCGATGCACTTGAACGGAATCTTATCGCTGCTTCCCGCTACGCATCCTACCTTTCCATTCTCGACGACACCGACCCCAACACCGATAAATACCGCAAACCGTTTTGACTTTCCTTTTTAGAGTTATTTGTAATTTTGGGGTATAACATTAAAAAGTGCGATTAAGATGCTTTTCAACAGCGTTGATTTTCTCCTGTTTTTTCCAATAGTAGTGTTGCTGTATTGGTTATTGCCAAATAAAGCGAGAAATCCATTCTTGTTGGTGGCAAGTTACTATTTCTATATGAACTGGGAGCCAATTTATGCACTTCTAATCGCTTTTACAACGCTGACCACATGGGGTTGTTCGCTTATGATGTCGTCTCACCCCACAAACAAGCGGGTGTTCTTGACTGCGAATCTTATTATAAACTTCGGCATTTTATTTACATTCAAATATCTTGATTTTTTTACAGAGTCGGTTTTCGACGCCTTGAATTTTGCGGGGATTAGGATGGAAGTGCCGAAATTCAACCTTCTGCTTCCGGTAGGAATATCATTCTATACATTCCAGGCCATCGGCTATACCATTGACGTTTATAGGGGCAAAGTTGTTACTGAACGCAATCTGCTTACCTATGCCCTATTCGTCAGTTTTTTCCCTCAACTTGTGGCGGGACCTATCGAGCGTGCAGCCAATCTTTTGCCGCAATTCAAGATTAAGCACATTTTTGACGGCAATTTAATAATTGAAGGCCTTAAGATGATGATTTGGGGTTATTTCTTGAAAATGTGCATCGCTCAACAGGTCGGTCCTTACGTTGATGCAGTATTCAACAACATTTATCAACACAACGGAACAACAATCCTTTTTGCGACAGTTATGTTCGCATTCCAGATTCTCGGCGATTTCGGGGGGTACTCCCTAATAGCAATCGGTACGGCCAAGTGTTTGGGATTCAATCTTATGATGAACTTCAATCGACCCTATTTGTCAACTTCTGTAAAAGATTTTTGGCGTCGGTGGCATATCTCTCTTTCTTCTTGGTTTGCAGAGTATGTATATATTCCTTTAGGCGGTAGCAGATGTTCGGAAGCAAAACATCAACGCAATATAATTTTGACGATGCTTGCGAGCGGACTATGGCACGGCGCAAACTGGACTTTCGTCATTTGGGGCGCATATCACGGTGTATTACAAATGTTGTTGTCTCTGAAGAATTATTTCATCAAGAAGTTAAATTTAAAGGTGGTTAAACTTCATAAACTGTTGTGCATCGTTATTACTGTGCCCCTCGTCATTTTAGGGTGGATATTCTTTCGCGTAAATTCCATTGAAGAGGCTTTGTTCGCATTCCAGTCGATAGCCATAAAACATGGTTTGTTATACAATGGCGACGGCAAGCCGATGATTGCGCTTTATCTGCTGATGATTCTTATTCTTGCGTTTAAATCAATCAAAGATGAGTTTGGCTGGAATCTCCATTTTATGCATCATCGGAAACCTCTGGTAGCCGCCATTTCTACTGCTTTAATGATTGTAGTAATTTTGTTGTGCGCACGCTTTGAGAGTGCCCCATTCATTTATTTCCAGTTCTGATATGAAAAAATTGCTCAAATTCATTATTATAGTGGTTACAACGGTGGTTGTTGTTGACATCGGCTTTGGTTATTTCACCAGGTGGTATGTCGGCAATCATCAATTGCCTGGCGACTATGAGACAGTTGACTATCTTTTGAAGCAATCAACCGACGATGTGATAGTCATTGGCAGTAGTGTGGCTCTAAATAGTGTGAATCCATTGGTTATTGGCGATTCTATCAATGTGACTATGTGGAACGGCGCAAGCAATGCACAGTCGATGGATTATTTCGATGTGATGATTAAATCGATTATCCCTCGTTACAAACCTAAACTAATACTTCTTGGTCTTCGTTTTGACGAGTCTCTCACCGACTCGCGTGGTTCTCGGGCATCATTCTTAATTCCTTATTATAAAACTGGTTATGTCGAAATCGACCATTTTCTCGAAGATGTGCCTGTACTCGAACGGCAAATGCTGAAAAGCAATCTATATCGATACAATAGCCTTTGGCTAAGGATTTTGTTAAACAGATTTTTCAAAGCGGGAGAAAAAGGTGAACGTGGCTTTATCGGCAAAGCCGTTCCTCCTGTCCTTCCGGATTTGATTAAATCGACTGTCAACGACGAGCATTCTTTGCACGCCACAATCGGCCGATTTCGCGAAATTTTGGACTACTGTCGTAAAGAGTCAGTGCCTGTATGCGTATTCTTTCCTCCACAATACATGGATTTCCAGGGTAAACGAATCGTTGCTCACGATGAGATGCTTGCCGAATGTGATAAGTATGGCGTAAAAGTTTACGACTCGCTTTACGACCCCTATTGGGTTTCACACCCTGAATTGTTCTATGACAATCGGCATCTAAATGTTGACGGCTCTACAGTCTTTTCCTCTCAATTAGCCACTTTCTTAAAAAATGAATTCTATAACGATAGTATCAACGCAAACAACAACTTATGATCAATTTTTTTAAAAGATTTTTTATGGCATCAATCGCCGTGATGGCTTTCTTCTCGTGCGACAACGACTCTATGGATACTTTAGCCTTTGTGGGCGACTCCGAAGTCGCACGATGGGATTTGCCCTACTACTTCCCCACTCGTATTGTCGAAAATCATGGTCGCTCAGGTGCGGGAATTGACTACGTCGAGTCGCTTGCGGGAAAATTCAAAGATAAAACGGTCGTTGTGGTTATCGGCACCAACGACCTCTACAAACTCATTGATGGCGGTCTCGACCTATACGCATTACGATATGTGGAGGCAATTAAAGGATTAGGCGCTGACCGGACTTTCCTTTATTCAATTTTCCCGAGGAATTTTGCTTCCGATACGGTTGATTTCAACGACATCATCCGACAACTAAACAAAGTCGTAAAAACATTGGTGGCCGAAGATGTTTCTATCACTTATATTCCCATTTTCGACGATTTATATTCTTCCGAAACCAATTCTATTAACCATCAATATTCCTATGATGGTCTGCACCTGAACGATTTCGGTTATGAACTAATTAGCAAGAAACTAACTCAATTATTATGAAACAATATAGAAGAATCTTATTACTTTCGCTCTGTTTGTCATTGTTTGGAGCGGCAAATAGCCAAGTGTATTTAGGTTACCGCAACGCACGACACATTTTTGCGGGCTATAATATCAACAAATCATTTTCGGCAGAAGTCGAACATTCGCTTTATGCCGAGAAATTCGGATTCCAACGAGTACGACTATATGGTAACTATCAAAGTGATTTCAATAATTTCGGGTTAAAAGTCTCGCCTTACTTCGGAACTTTATGGAACGGCGATTATCAGGATTTTGGCGCGTTGGTCGCCGCATCATATACCTTGGGCAGATTCACGCCGGCATTTACTGCGAATCCAAACTATGATACGCAGTTAAAATTCAAATTCAACTATTCCGCATTGCTCAGTGTCAAAGTCATTAAAGAATTGGACATTTTTGGAGAGTTTACGACTGTTCCCGAATATCGAATTTCGGAGAAACGGTTGCGGTTGGGATGTGACTTCCATGTGGGCAAACTATCGGCGTGTCCCATAGTATCGCTCCCCGTTGAAGATGGAGTCAAGAGCGTTAGAGTATATTGCGATTTCCGTTTCACATTCTGAATTTGTTCCAGCGCTTAGGTCTGGAACGGTTTGGAATGAAATAGTTGGAAGTGATTGTTTTGAAAAAAAACGGTGAAAATAGCACTTGTTTGAAATAAAATCATTAACTTTGAGGAAAATTGTTAACTCTTGAATTATAAAACCAAATTTCAACTGAGAAATGAAGATATCATTTTCTATTGACTACCATGCAGTGTGGGGCGAACAACTCTACATTATAGGGAATCTCCCCGAGATGGGCGACTTCGATTACGGCCGCGCCATCCGCATGGAAAACAAAGGCAACTCTCTGTGGGTCAAGGAGATAGAACTCACGAAAGCGCCGGCATCGATTAACTATCGCTACATTATCAAAGATGATTCAGGACAGATTAAGCGCGGTGAAAACGGTGTTGACCATGTCATTGCTCTCGCTCCCGCCACTGCCCGGTCGAAGGCGCTGCTCCGCGTTTATGACACTTGGCACGAAAAAGGTGACGAAACGCCCTATTTCTCATCGGCGTTCACCGACTGTGTGTGCAACCGTGGCAACGACCGCGACAAACCGACGACAATGAGATCGGCATCGGTCGTGCTGTCGGTCGTGGCTCCAACAATAAAACCCGACGAAGCGCTTGCCATCTGCGGTGGCATAGAAGAATTGGGCAATTGGAACCCTAAACATGCCCGCCGTCTCAACGACAGCCAGTTCCCAATGTGGAGCGTGGCTCTCGACATGAAGAAAATCCGTAATCCGTTTGCCTATAAGTTTATCATCGTAAATCGTAAGAGCGGCGATTTGGTGGCATGGGAATGGGGCGACAACCGCATTTTCGACTTTAATCTCTCGGAAGCGTCGGCATTCGTTATCGAATGCGGTAACCTCCGAAATCCTGCCGCTCCGTGGCGTTGTGCCGGCACGGCTATCCCCATCTTCTCAATCCGTTCGGAAGAGGACTTCGGCGTCGGAGATTTCTACGACCTGAAGAAAATGGTGGATTGGGCTGCCGCCACCGGTCAGAAGTTCTTGCAAGTGCTCCCAATCAACGACACGACAATGACTGGTACATGGACCGACTCGTACCCATATAACGCCAATTCGACTTTTGCTTTACATCCGATGTATCTTCGCCTGCAGGCGATGGGCCGTCTTGCCGATGCAAAACAACGCCGCTACTTCGACGACCTCCGCAAAGAACTCAATGCTCTTAAAGAGATTGATTACGAGCGGGTGAACAATGCTAAAAACGAATACACCCGTCTGCTTTTCGACCAAGATAAAGAGGCCGTTCTCGCCGACAAGTCGTTTAAAGATTTCGTCGCCCGCAATGAAAGTTGGCTCAAACCATATGCCGCTTTCTGTGTGCTTCGCGACAAGAACCATACTCCCGATTTCTCGCAGTGGGGCAAATTCGCCGCCTACGACGAGAAGAAAATCGACAAGTTCATCGCCGACAACGCCGACGCAATCAACTACGTATATTATATACAGTACCATCTCGACCGCCAACTCTCGGAGATGCGTGCGTACGCACACCTGCGCGGAGTGGCGATAAAGGGCGACATACCTATCGGAATTTCCCGCACGAGCGTTGACGCTTGGATTTCACCGCGTCTGTTCAACCTTGATTGTCAAGCCGGAGCACCGCCAGACGACTTCTCTGTTCTCGGACAAAACTGGGGCTTCCCCACCTACAATTGGGAAGAGATGTCGCGCGACGGATTCGCTTGGTGGAAAGCGCGTTTCCGCAAGATGGCCGAATATTTCGACGCTTATCGTATCGACCACGTTCTCGGATTCTTCCGTATCTGGCAAATCCCTATGGACGCCGTTCATGGACTGCTCGGCATTTTCAATAAGGCACTCCCCTTCACGCCCGCTGAGATGCGTGATTCATTCGGTTTCCACTTCAATGCCTACTATCACACAACTCCCTATATCTACGACTACTTCCTGAATGACTTCTTCGTTGAATACACCCAAGAGGCTAAAGACCGTTTCCTCATTCAAAACGGTGACGGACGTTATCGTTTCCGCGACGAGTACAGCACTCAACGCAAAGTGGTGGATTATTTCGCAACCCAGCCCGACGACGATAAGAATCGTCGCCTCCGCGACGGACTTCTCGGATTGCACGACGAAGTGCTCTTTGTCGAAGATCCCGACGAACGCGGCAAATACCACCCGCGCATTTCAGCCCAGTTCACCTATTCTTACCGCAGTCTCGGCAACTACGAGCGCAACTGTTTCGACCGCCTCTACAACCACTTCTTCTATCAGCGTCACAACGACTTCTGGCGGGGCAAAGCGATGTGGAAACTTCCGCCGCTCACGTCGGAAACGAAGATGCTCGTTTGCGCGGAGGACCTCGGTATGATTCCCGAATGTGTCGGTTCGGTAATGGACGAGTTGAAAATCCTGTCGCTCGAAATCCAGCGTATGCCAAAGGACCCGAAGGTGGAATTCGGGAATCCCCACTACTATCCCTATCGTTCGGTG
>JAFZPB010000032.1 GCA_017552595.1 Muribaculaceae bacterium | reverse complement strand
TCCACCACTTCATGTCGAAAAGTTGGTGATAGTCATACACAAGCATGGGGTACATGATAAAACCCGACAGATGGTGCGGCAAAAACGCCCCCGACGAAAGCTGAAGAGTCACGAGTGTCTGAATTATCTCCAACACCTGCATTTGGCATGCAATATATATGTGTGCGATGAAAGTTTCAGAAAGATTAAGCCGCTTTTTGCGGAATGTGATTCGCGCCGCAAAAATAAAGAATACATATAGCAGAATGACGCTGGCGGTAGGGTTGTCGTTTAGGAAATCACTGCCGGCGTCGAATATCCCGATAACCTCTTCCAGCATCTTTTGTTCCTCGGCCGAACCGCTTGTATTATGAATCTGCGATTTGTCGACGTGGGTGTTAATGTCAAGGCCCAGAACGCGACATTCGACAACGAAAAGCAGAGTCAGCACCACTAGCATCTTAAACGGTGGGAAGAAGCGAAGATAATGCCCGTTGAGATAGTCACGGATCATATATCCCGGGCGGGTGAACAGTTGCCCGATGGTGCGGAACATCGGGCGGCTACCGAAGCCCCAAATGTCAAGGAAATTAAGAATCACATTTTTGACTGTCAACCGTTTGCGACTGACAGGCATACCGCACTGCGGGCAAAAACGCCCGTCGTGTTCGCAACCGCAGTTGGGACACGTCTTCACCGTCGGGTCGATTTCGACTGTAGGCGGCTCTTGCCGCTGCCACTCGTTGACTCGGCGGGCAAACGCACGATATTTCTGATACTTTTCCTTGAACATAATTTATTTTTGACGCTAATGCCTGACTGCGGTTGACTGTCCCGCTGTCCCAAGTGTACCGTTCGCGGGACAGTGGGACACCTTGGCTCTACGGCCGACAATGTGTTGATAAACAATCACTTTGCTCGTTCTGTATGTGTCCCACGTAGAAATGGGACACTTCGGCTGGCCGGTTTTCCGAACACAATCAAAATATGAAAATCCGGATATTACGCCGCGGCGCAATATCCAGATTATTGTTGTCGTTATTTCGTGACTTTTTCGAGCCAGCGCACCATTCCGAACATCACGCCCATCGAGATGAGGCATACCACGAGGAACACAGCCCAGCAAATCCAAAGGTTGAATTTGTTGTACATCAACGGGCCAATCCAAATCAGAAGGTTGCCGAGTGCCGTTGCGCCGAGCCAAAGGCCTTGGCAAAGACCTTGCAGATGCTTCGGGGCGACTTTCGAAACGAACGAAAGTCCGAGCGGCGAGATGAACAATTCGGCGACGGTCAGGAAGAAGTAGGTGACAATCAACACCCATGGGCCTGCCTTCAGCAAGTTTTGTCCGTCAACAGGCATTGCCTTGAAGGCTTCGCCTGAAGGATAACCCATATAGATGGAATATGCCATAAGGAACAAATAGGCCAAACCGGCGATACCCATACCGTAGGCGATTTTCCGTGGCGTAGAGATTTCTTTGCCGCGACGGCCGAGAATGCCAAAAATCCACATGATTATTGGAGTCAAAACGATGACGAAGAAGGGGTTGACGGCTTGCCAAATTTCGGGAGCGATTTTGTCGGTGTTAACGAAGTCGCGGGCGAACACCGACAACGACTGACCGTTCTGGTGGAACGAGAACCAGAAGAATACGGCGATTCCCAAAACGGCGAAGAGGGCATACATACGTTGCTTGATTTCGCGAGCCATCGCTCTGCGTTCTTCTGGAGTGTAATCCACGGCGGCGACAGCCTCTTTCTTCGCGGGAGTGGGCATGAGTTTCTTCGTCGCGATGAAGATGATGAGCGAAATCACCATGGCGGCAACAGAGGCGATGAAGGAGTAATGGACGCCGGTGTTGAACACTTGCAGATAGTTTTGGCAGAATGCGCCGAGGTCGCCGACCGCTGCGCCGCCTGTCACGGCTGCTGCAAGTTCGTTGAGGCTCGCAAGGCCTGTGGCGTCGATGTTGCCGTTGATGAATTGGTGGCAAAGTGCGGGAAGTCCGGCATTATAGGCGAGGTCGTTGACGCTGAGCCACCATTCGCGGAGATAGGGGGCTACGAACGGCGCTACCAGACCGCCGATATTGATAAACACGTAGAAGATTTGGAAGCCCGAGTCGCGGCGGCCTTTCACTTCGTCAAGGCGGCCTTCGGCGGCTGCTTTCGCTTCCATATCGTCGTACATTTGGCCTACGATTGCCTGCAAGTTGCCTTTGAACAAGCCGTTACCGAAAGCAATCAGCAAGAGGGCGACGCAGGTGAAGGGCAGAAGCCAATTGATGTTCTCGGATGTAGAGAGGATGGGAATCGACAGCAAAGCGTAGCCGACGGCCATCACTATTAAACCCGACATGATTGTGCCCTTGTAGTTCTGACGGCGGTCGGCAATCCAGCCGCCCAAGAGGCTCAAAACGTAGATTAGGGCATAGAACACTGAATAGATAACGCCGCTGGTTTCGTCGGACAGACCGAATTTGGAGCAGAGGAAGAGCAGCAACACGGCATTCATAATGTAGTAGCCGAAACGCTCGCCCATGTTGCTCAAGGCGGCGGGAATAAGTCCTTTTGGATGTTTTTTGAACATAATTGTTGATATTTAATTGTTATTTATTTGCTGATGGTGATAACGTTCTTTTTCGTTATGTCCTTGATGTTGACCTTGAAGATGAGCACGGATTCGTCGAGATGGTGTCGCTTCTTGCTGTTCGTCCGCGTGGTGTCGGTGACGGCCACATAGAACTTCACGTTCTTGCCGTTAAGTTTTACCTCGCGAGGTGAAGTGTAAGCCGTCGGGATTCTGAACGTCAACTCTTTCTTCTTCGACGCGCCTTTGAACGAGCCTTCGGCGGTGATTTCGATTGTGGTCGAAATCAAATTGTTGTCGGCCTTGAAACGGATGATTCTATGTTGGCCGTTTTCGATTGTGCGGGTTGAAGTGCGGTCGTCTTCGAAGATGTAGCCTTCCGATTTTCCTTTTTCTGGGAAGTAGTTCACTTCGAGTTTGTCGGGATTATAACTGCCCACGTTCTGGATATCGTCGGAGAAGTCGTAATCGGCGCGGACGATAATCGCTCCGGCACGGACAAACACGGGGATTTCTGCCACGCCGGCATCGTAAGTGATGGTCGTGCCGCCCTTGTATGCGTCGTCGTTTGAATGGTAGAAGTCAATCCAATTCCCTTCGGGGAAGGTAATCGACCGCGATTTTGCGCCTTGCGAGAGAATAGGAGCCACCATGATGTCGCGGCCCCAGAGATATTGGTCGCTGATGTTGTCATAGGCGGTTATGTCCCTGTCGTAAAAACCGAGCGGACGCACGAAGGGCAAACCTTTCGAGGCGTTTTCGTAGGCGAGGGTGTAGTTGTAGGGCAACCAACGATAGCGTTCTTGAATGAGCCGTTTAATAATGTGGCTGTAGTCCTTGTAGTTATAAGGCTCGGCGAGATATTGGGCGTGGGTACGCAGAATCGGCGAGAACAAGCCTAATTCCAACCAACGCACATAAAGTTCGTCGTCGCGCGGATTCGCGGGGTCGACGGCGAAGCCGCCAACATCGTGCGACATATAGCCCAATCCGCTAAGTCCGGAGTTTACCATGATTTTCACCTGCGGCTGAAGTCCGCCCCATGAGCGCGAAACGTCGGTCGACCACGGGAACACCGAATAGCGTTGCAGTCCCGCTGTGCCGGCGCGCATCATCGTCATAAGTCGGCGGTCGGGATATTCGTCGCGGAATAGGTCATAGATAATCTTGCTCCAGTCGTTGCCGTAGAGGTTGTGATATTGGCGTGCGGTAAGGCCGTTGTGGTGGACGATGGTTTCGGGGTGGACTTCGGGCTCGCCCAAGTCGCCCCACCAGCCAGTGACGCCTTCGTCGGTAAGTGTTTTATAGCGGTTGCGGAGCCATTGTTGAGTGTCGGGATTCGATACGTCGAACATTCCCCCGTGGCCCACCCAGATAGTCACTTCCTGCGTGGAGTCGGCTTCGGCGTTGTAGCAGAACAACCCTTTCGGGGCCAGTTCGTTGTAGTTGGTGACGGCGCGGCCGTTGCGGAGGATATAAGGTTGGGAAATCGTCACGGTGTTGATGCCGCGTTTCTTCAGGTTGGCGAGCATCTCCTTGTGGTTGGGCCATTGCTGTTCGTCCCAGACGAGGCGGCCCATATCCTGTTCCTTGCCGTACCAATAGAGGTCGAACACCATTCCATCGACCGGATAACCGTCGGCTTTCAACGAATCGACAACGGCTTCAGTTTCCTTGCGGTCGTGATAGCCGTAACGCGAAGTGATGTAGCCTAAAGTCCAGAACGGGGCAAGGTCCTGACGGCCCACGAGGCGCGTGAAGTCGCTGACGATGCTCTCCATTGTGCCCACGATGATATAGATGTCGATGTCGGCGTCGGATTCGGTGGAATAGTCGATTTTGCCGTTGGTAAGCGCAAGTTTCGACGCACAGAAGTCGTCGAAAAATACCGCATAGCCTGCCGACGACACCACATAAGGCATCGTGATGCCCATTTGGCGGATGCGCGGGTCGCCTTCGGTGTAGGCATAGTTTTGCTTGTTGTAATTCACCAGTGTGTCTCCAGCGAGATTGAGCGTGTAGCCACGTTCGCCGCCGCCGTAGAACGAGCAGCGTTTGGCGGTCATAAGCGACATCTCTTTGTAGGAAGGTTTCAACTTGGTGTAGAGCAAAAGTTCATTGTTGAGGCCGAATCCGAGACCGTTATCGTCGCTGTCGTAGAGCACCTGCAGGTTTGATTTGGTGATAAGCACAGGCTTTTTGCCGCCTCGGAGTTTCTTTTCCGAAACTTCGGCTGCTTTGAAACCGGCCTTGTCGAGGTCGGCGACGAGAGTCGGTTGCGACTTGGCTTTGTCACCGACGTGGCGGCTGCTGAGGCGCACCACATTGTCGGAAATGAAATCGACAGTGACCTTCATCGAGTCGTTTTCAACAATGGTATGATTGACGGCGGCGTATGCCATTCCGCCGGCTGTGAGCGCGAATAACGCGATAATCGTTTTAAGTTTCATGCTGTTGGTAATATAATTTTGCCGCCGACATCCGGCAGCCGATATTTGTCAATCTACAAAATTACAAAAATCATCTCAAACTTTCAACTATCCTCTATAAACTTTAAACTGTCCTCTTTAAACTTTTGTTTCGTGGTAGGATTCTTCGGTGTTGACGGCCCAGATGGCGGATTTGTCGGCGATGCCGTTTGAAATGACATCAACGGTCTCCATCGCGGTCAACATCGAATGGTCCATGTTGTTGTAACGGTGCTGGCCGTTGCGGCCGATGCAATAGAGGTTCTCTATGCCGTCGAGGAAGTCCTTGACGCGGTCGAGTTCGTAATAGGTGCCGAAATACGACGGGTAGGCTTTCTTGGTCTTCACCTGTGTGGAATCGAGCACGTCGTCGGCGGAGATGATGCCTATCGACTCGAGTTCGGCAATTGCCATTTTGATAAAGTCGTCCTTTGGCATGGTCCACATTTCGTCGCCCTCGGTGCAGAAGTATTCAAGGCCTATCCACATGGTGTTTTCGTAATCCGCAATAAGATACGGCGACCAGTTGTTGAAAATCTGCAGTCTGCCGATTTTCACGTCGCGCTCTTGAATGTAAATCCACGTGTCGGGCACACGATTGGCGAAGGTCTTTATTTTCGTTTGATTGTCCAAGGAAAGTTTCTTAACCAAAAGTCCGACGGTGATGAAGTCGCGATAGGGGAGTTCGCCGGCAATCCGTCTCACGTCGGCGGGCACGTCGATGCCTTTCAGTGCTGTCACGAGGTCCTTAATCGGCATCGAGGAGAGGAGATAATCGCAAGCGATGTGGTTCACAGTTCCGTCGTGGGCGGTGGCTTCCACGTAGTCGATGCGGTTGCCGTTGACGTGAACCGTCGTCACGTCGTTTTCCATTCTCACTTCGCCGCCGCGGTTTTTCACATCTTCGGCAACGGTTTCCCATAAATGCCCGGGCCCGTATTTGGGATAGAAGAACGATTCGATAAGCGATGTTTCTACTTTGCCTTTGTCCTTTGTGCCCAATTTTTTGCGCACCATATCGCGGATTATTGCCCATATCGACAATCCTTTGACGCGTTGCGAGCCCCAGTCGGCGCCCAAGTTGGCAGGATGAACGCCCCACACTTTTTCGGTGTAGTCCTCAAAGAACATCGAATAAAGCGGTTTGCCGAAGCGGTTGATATAGAAGTTTTCCAACGAATCTTCGGGCTTTTTGACGATGGTGGATTTCAGATAGCCGAAACCGGCGCGTAGAGTACGGACAAAGCCCATTTTGGCGAAAGTGCGCCAGCGGAGGGAGATGGGATAATCGAAAAACTTGCGAAGGTAGAAAATCCGCGACACTCTTCCGCGCACGAGCATGACGCGGTTGGTCGTTTCAGGGTCGGGACCGCCTTTTGCGACTTCGGTGGGCCTTCCGATAAGTATATCGTCCTTCGAAGGCGCACCCTGCATAGGTAAAACATTCTCCCAAAACGACATGACACGCTCGCTCTTCGAGAAAAAGCGGTGTCCGCCGATATCCATGCGGTTGCCGTTGTGGCAGACGGTCCTCGAGATGCCGCCGATTTCGTTGCTTTGCTCAAGCACGACTGGGCAGATGTCGGTGCGCTCGACAAATTCCTTCGCCGCCGTCAGTCCCGCAGGACCAGCGCCGATAATCACAGCCTTTTTCTTGTTGTCATCTGCCATAGTTATTCCGTTTTCGCTTCGGTCGTTTTTTCGTTGAAAAGAATCAGTTTGCGGCCGAAGAAGTTCCAAAGCATCACCAATGCGGTGGTTATCAGTTTCGATACCATATAATGGATTCCGCATACATCGGTGAAAAGAAACAGCAATACGTTTGTGAGAATCAATCCCACAACGCCAATCAACGCAAAGACCACGAATTCGCCCACTTTGTTCTTTATCACTGCGCCGCTGCGGAAAATCCACGACGTTGACAAGAAGTAGTTGACAGTCAGTCCGGCGATAAACGCTATTGTCGCCGATGCGAGGTAGTGCAGTCCGGCATATTCAGTGAGGACAAAAAGCAGACCGTAATCGACAACGAATGCAAGGCCGCCAACAAACAAGTAGCGGAACAACTGCACCATCCAGTTGCTGGTGGGGGTTACAAACAGCCGATTAACTAATTCGCTCAATAATTCTGACGTTGATTTGTGTGCAAAGGTAATAATTTGTCGTCAAAAGTCAAAATACCGAATATATTTTTTAATTTTGTGGAACTATTCGACAGCAATGGCAATAATAGAGATAACGGGAATTGACGACGGGCGAGTGGCGGCGTATGCGTCGCTGACGGAGGCCCAGTTGCGGAATCGGCTCGACCCCGACAGCGGGCTGATGATTGTGGAGAGCCCGAAGGTGATTCGTGTGGCACTCGATGCGGGCTATGAGCCTGTGTCGCTGCTATGCGAGCGAAAGCACATTGAGGGCGACGCTGCCGACATTATCGCCCAATGCGGCGACATGCCCGTTTATACCGCTTCCCGCGAAATCCTTGCCGACTTGACGGGCTACACGCTCACTCGCGGTGTGCT
>JAFZPB010000001.1 GCA_017552595.1 Muribaculaceae bacterium | reverse complement strand
GCCGTAGAGCGTGAAGGAATCGTCGCGCCCGCCCGTCACAATCGCCTCGTGAACGTAGAGTTTCGCCGTTTTCTCACCCTTTTGCAGTGCGCTGTAAGTATTGAGCGAAATTTGCAGCGCATACCCCACCCCGACTGCCTCAACGACAGCCAGCGTAGGCGTCAACTCTGTGAGTTCGCCCCTGATATATTCTATCATAACAACAAAAATTTTAGGCCGCTATCGATTCACGGCAGTTTGTATATACACGTTACAATAACGGCAATCGACGCGATTTTATTGCATTTTGGACAAAAAATCACCCCAAATTGATGACTTTCCAGAAAAATTTTGTACCTTTGCCCACGAAAACAATCAAAAAAAAGACTATATGGGTTCGATATTTATCATTCAGGGCATCCTGATTTACATCTATGCCTTCGACCACAATCCACCTCACATCCACGTACGGAGTGGGACTGACAATTTTTCCATCACGATTGCCGACCGCATCATCGAGGGTAAGGCTCGTTCCAAAACCGTTAGGATTATCAACGAGTTCATTGACGAACATGAGGAAGAACTAATGGATTTGTGGAAAAAGGCACAACGGGGAGAAAAAATCACAAAAATCAGATAAGGAGGCAAAATTATGTTACTGACAATTACAGATGTAGAATACATGGGCGACTACACGTTGCTCTGTACGTTCAGCACTGGCGAACGCCGCACGGTGGATCTTACACCGCTGCTCTCGTATCCCGCATTCGAAGAATTGCGCGACAAGCAGAAATTCATCCAATTCGGTCTTGAAGACACGCTTTTCTGGGCAAATGGTGCCGACATTGCACCCGAATATCTCTATGAGATTGGCATTGCTGCATAGCATTTGCTAAGCAAAAAAAAAAAAATCAGGATGCCCACCGAAGTTTTTCGCAGTGGGCATCCTTTTTAAATCGTAAAAGATTCTAACGGCTTAGAAATTCACACCGAAGTTCACGAAGAAAGCATTCGAGTGGATGGCGTCGTCGCTCTTGCTGATGTCGGTGATTCCGAACTGATAGCCAGCCTCCAAATACAGGTTGTCGTACTCAGCACCGCAACCGAGTTTGGAGCCCATGTTGGCACGCTTCAGATGGTCGAAAGAGCTGTCATCAACTATATTCGTTTCGCCCTGATGTTTGCACTTTCCACTAACGCCATAGGCAAACACCGGACCGAGGAAAGGCAACACGGCGATGTCGTCGGTAGCCTTGATGCCGTACTTCACCAAAAGGGGAATCTCCAGATTGTTGTAACTCATCTTAAGCTTATCTTTCTTTCCGCCACGCTCCGTGTAGTACAGACCGCTCTCCAAGAACACGGGAGCCGTGTGCGAAAGGCGCAGGCCAAGAACGCCTGCCAACGTCATGCCGACTTTCGAGCCCAGAGGTTTCACATGGACATCGTCACCGCTCAAATTGGCGACCGTCAGACCGATGCGAACACCGTAATACACACTCTCCCCGTCGAGCGAGAAACCACCGCTACTAAACTGTGCAAACGAGGGCAATGAAAGCACCATCGCTGCGATTGAAACTAAAATTTTCT
>JAFZPB010000031.1 GCA_017552595.1 Muribaculaceae bacterium | reverse complement strand
TCAGATTTTGTAGAAAACCATGCAGAAGTACCAGCGTTTGAGGGTGTTCACGACCCTCGTCGCGGTAGTGCAACTCGCGGTTTTCAAACATAATAACCTTGTGTTTTTCCATTACCGGCAATATTGTAATTCGGATGCAAAATTACACCCTTTTTTTTGTAGGGGATGGGTGTTTTTGAAAAAGAAATCCGCAACGGATTGTTAATAAGTCATAAAATGGCTGTCTGCCCGCAACGGTTCAGGATTATTGCAAAAAGACCCTGATGCTTACGGAAGTAGTGGCTTTGCCTTGTTTGACCTCGCTGTTGCCGTAGGGTGAAACGGTAATAATGTCGGCGTCGATACCTCGGTCGACAAGTTGTTTTTTTATCTCCTGACCGCGAGATTGAGACAGGTTGTAGCAGAAGGCGTCGTTGTCGCCAGCGACATTGACAATGATTTCGAGCTGCAGATAAGGGTATGATGCCAGGTATTGGTATAGATGATCTATCTCGGTCTCCGAACTTTTGCACAGGGTCGACTTTTTGTCATCGAATGCTATTCCGGGCAACAGCAAGGAGAAACCTTCTTCGGACATTTGCGGGAGGTCTTTGTTGGAGTAGGCTATGGGTGTTAGTTCTTTGTTCTTTGCCGGCGTGAATAGTATCGCTGGGATAAAGAGTCCGTCGTTTTGTGCAAAAAGAAGGTATTGCTTGTCGGCAAAGAGCGATGTCTGCCAGCTGGAACCGCCCGTAATCCGTTGAGCGCTGCAGACGGGCTGCTGTGTGGCGACGTCGACGATGTCGATATCCATATCCGCCCATTCGCTTGCTATGGTTATAGTCTGCATCCTGTTGTCGATGGTGTGCATAGCGGGCGTGGTGTAGCATCCGTAGCGGCCGTGATTGTTGCTGCATACAGTCAGTGACTGGCGGTCTCCGTCAGGTGTTATGGATATTTCGTTGAAACCGCTGTTCACCTCTTTGCCGTAGTTGGTCGGCTTTGACCAATGCTGCCAGTCGTCGATGTTGTCGCGTGTAGTGTAGTATATGTCGCCATATCCTAAACCGCCGCGTCCGTCGGTAACAAAATAGATTGTTTTAAGATCGTCGCTGATGACAGGGCTGCATTCCATATAGGGGCTGTTGACATTGATGCCGAGGTTGACGGCGTCGCCCCATTTCTGGCCGTCGAAGGGTACGTAGTAGATGTCTGATGCCAATGCTGTGTCGCCGTGAAAATAAGCCCGTGACGGCTGCAGGTTCATTCCATCCGGTCTGTCGGAAGCCAGCAGAATGCCGTTGCCGCCGGGCAGCATATAAGCATCGAAATCGTTGTATTGGCTGTTGACGGGGGCGGGAAGGGTTTCGGCGACGGTCCATCCGTTATCGCTCATTTCTGCAACCAATATATCGCCGTCTTTGCCCAGCAGCATTTTGTTGCCGTTGTCAAAGAAGTTGTATATTTCGATGCCGCGGTTCTCGATGTTTGTAAAAGCAATGTTGCCGGTGCCTTTCCATATTCCGCCCTTCTTGGTGGCGGTCCATTGAGCTGATTGGATAGATGTGGTTTTTTCGACTTCACGGTTGAAGAAGATTCTTTGGCCGTCGGGGTGCATTACAGGGTGCATCATATCGTAGGCGGGACGGACAATAGGGGTGTAGGTGAGCCGGCTGTTTGCAGGACGGTCGATTATTTCGCGCAATTCGGCGACCTCATTAATGCAGTTGTCTTCGAAACTGAGGGAGAAGAATTCGATTCGTTCGTGCACTTTTCCCCAGTTCTTGGAGGCGATGAGTTGTTGCAGAGTGCGCTGCAAGGCGACGTAGGATTCTTTTTTGCCAGTCAGGTGATAGACTTTTGATGCCCATTGGCTGAAC
>JAFZPB010000030.1 GCA_017552595.1 Muribaculaceae bacterium | reverse complement strand
TGTAAATTACTTTTTCATGCGGAAGCCGGCTCGGATTCCGTCGTATGACGAAAGAATAGATGCGACCGATTGGGCCGATGAGTTTCCAGAGAACACCGCTAATGCAGAGACGATTTTTTCGAGTTTTGAAACGTCGAAAGTGACGGCGATAGAGCCCATAGCCGATTTGGCGACGAAAACGGTGCTTGAAAATGCATTAACGCCAAGAATCGAGAAAGTGAAAATAAAGTGATTTTGAGTTTTGTCTTTGGCAATCGTGCCATTAAGATTGGTTTTGCCTACTTTCATTACGAAAGACTTGTCAGCCTTGACCGTCAAAGCCGTTTTGTCGAGTCCAACAGATTGAAAATATGGGCTGAGTTTCGACTCAATAGCCGTAGCGGCTGCTGCGCCACCGGCCTTTTTCAGGAAGTTGTCCGATTTGAACGAAACAGCCGGAGAGGAATAGTACCATGTGCCGACGAGGTCTTCTTCGGTAATGTTTTCGTTAGAAGTGGCATTCTCAATTAGAGCACCGATTCCGTTAATGATGTCAGTACCGGAAACATTCTGTGTGACAGACGAGAGCGCATTTTGAAGCGTTGAAGGGTCGCAGCCCATCAAGAGCACGACTGCAGCCAACGAAGCGAAAATTTTCTTTTTCATGTTTATTTTAGTAATATTGGTTATTGTATTGGGATTCATGTTCAACCACATCATCCAACTCTTGCCAGCGGGAATTTTGCGATTTATATTCGGGCACCAGATGTTTCATTTCCAAAACAACGAGATGGTTGTCATTTTCCTCGATAGCGGCACGGATTGCGTTGATGCTGTTGAGAATGTTGTCGAATTTGTAAATGGGCACCTTTGAAATCATAATCTTGCTGTGATTGGTGGCGATAGTCTGTTCTTTGTTGTTGAGGAGTTCCTCAAAGAGTTTCTCGCCCGGCCGTAAACCGGTTTCGACAATCTCGATGTCTTTGCCGACCTTTAGACCGGCAAGGGTAATCATGCGGCAAGCGAGGTCGTAAATCTTCACGGGCTTACCCATATCGAATATGTAGATTTCACCGCCCTCACCCATACATCCTGCTTCAAGAACGAGTGAACAGGCTTCGGGAATAGTCATGAAATAGCGGATTATATCTTTATGGGTAACAGTGACTGGTCCACCCTTTTCAATTTGTTTGCGGAACAAGGGAATAACCGAACCGTTGCTGCCAAGCACATTGCCAAAACGTGTTGTAATGAATTGAGTAGATGCCTTTTTAGAGTCCTTCGATAATTTGAAGAATAGCGATTGGACATAAATTTCGGCAATACGCTTCGTGGCTCCCATAACGTTGGTGGGATTTACGGCTTTGTCGGTGGAAATCATTACAAACTTTTGGACACCATATTTTACCGACAAATCGGCAATGTTTTTCGTGCCGAAAATGTTGGTCAGAGCCGCTTCGGCAGGATTGTTTTCCATCATCGGTACGTGCTTGTAGGCTGCGGCATGGAAAACGTATTTGGGATGATACTCAGCAAACGCTTTCTCCATTCGTTGGCGATTGGTGACATCACCGATAAAAAGGTGGAATTTGAGGTCGGGATAAGTTTCATTGAGTTCAAGTTGAAGGTCGTGCATAGGCGTTTCAGCCTGGTCGATAAGCACAATCTCCTTCGCACTAAATGACGCCACTTGACGCACAATTTCACTTCCGATAGAGCCGGCGGCGCCTGTAATCATCACGACTTCATCGGCAATGAGTTTCATAATCTTCGGATTATGGTTTTTAATCGGTGCGCGTCCAAGTAAATCCTCCACTTGAATATTCTTAACGTGCGAGGAGAGGTCGATTGACTGGGAATTAGTTGTGTCGAATTCTTCCACCTGATTGAGCATCAGCAGGTGGATATTATTTTGAAGCAAAATGTCGGCAATGCCTTCACGCATGTTATCAATTTGAGTGGAAAGGAAAAGCAATGTCGAACAATTATGCCGTTCGAAAATCTCAGCCACATCGTCGGGATTAAAACGGTAGATGGGAATCCCGTTGATGTCGGTCTCGGTCTTATGGTCGTCAAGGCTCAAAAGGGCAACAGGATCGAAACGACCATGTGATTCGGCTTTCAAGGCGTTGGCGAACATGAAAGAGTTAATCGCCGAACCGAGCATAATCACGGGCGTACGTTTGACGTTGACCGACGTCAGAATAGAATAAATCGTTTTAACCGTCAATCTGACAGCGACCATTGCTGTAAATGATGTTGTACCGATTACAAAAAGATTCCAATAGGTAAAATATGGGAAAGTGTTGATTTGGCGAATAATAAACTCGATAACGGCAAGCACTATTGACGAGAGCCCGACCATCAAAGCCAACTTATAAATGTCCTCAATAACCGACAGGCGAATTACATATTTGTAACTGCCGACAGCCATACTGGCAATGAAATAAACGCCGATGATTACAACCACTTTAACCAGTGTAGTGTCGAGGGGAGAAGGAAAGGCTGTGGCGTAACGGCTTGTGACATAGATTGTAGCCAAAGAGAATAAAGACACTATTAAAATGTCGATAAAAAGCACAATCCATCTCGGCGTAGGAGTTTCGTAAATCCTTTTGAATAACTTGGAGTTTAATATTTTTTTGAAAAACTTTTTAGACATACGAAAATAGTTAGGTATCGGACGGATAGTCGTTAAGAAACGATAAATCGGTCATTCAGATAGCCATATTTCTCACAAAGTTTGGAAAATTAATTCACATGGCAAAATTTTATGGATAAAAATTGAATCAGCACGATGATTTTTGGTCAAAAATGGCTCAAATTTGGCAAAAAAATCGTAAATTTGCAAGATAGAATGCTATGCAGTTTCAAATTGCATAGTAATTATTGTTTGATATTACATTTCTAACAATTTATAATATATTATTTATGAAAGTATTTAAACTTGGATTAGCGGTTGGCGTGATGCTCGCATTTGTAGCATGTACGTCCGACACTAATCCTTTCTCCGCGGGCACCGGCGGCATTATGCCGAAGTTAAAGGTCAATCCCGAAGTCAAGACCGTGAGCCCAATCACGCAAAGTCGCGCCGGAGACTCTACTCCGACAGCCGACGATCTATCAATCACACTTACAAGCGAAGACGGATCGATTAGCCAAAAATGGCAATCGCTCAGTAGTTTTCCGACTGATGAGGCTTTCAAAGTGGGACGCTACACGATGACCGCCTATTACGGCGACATCAATGTGGAAGGTTTCGAGAAGCCTTATTTTTATGGCGAGTCGAGTTTTGATGTTCATGAGGACCAAGTGACCGATGTCAATATCGAGGCAAAGTTAGCCAACACGATGATTTCGATTACTTATACCGACGCCTTCCGTAACTACTTTGTCAACTATGGTGTAGAACTGCACTCCGAAGGTGGCAGGTATCTATCTTACGACAGAGAGGAAACGCGCCCAATTTACATGCACCCGGGCGATATTTCAATGAATGTGTTGTTGACAAAGCAAAACGGAGTCAGCGCCACATTCCAACCTGCAACTCTCACAAACGCCCTTCCCCAGCACCACTATCGTATCACCCTTGACGTGAACGAAGGAGAGATGGGTGCGGCCAAATTGATTATATCTTTCGACGACTCGGTTGTTGAGGAAGACGTAACCATTGATTTGAGCGACGAAATTATGAACTCTCCGGCACCTGAAGTCACTCCAGAAGGATTTGAACAGGGTACGGCAATTTCTCTGTTCGAAGGCGAATCTCCGGCAAATCCCGTCAAGATGAAGATAATTGCTCGTGGTGGTCTATCGGCAGCCACGTTGACTACGAACTGCTCATCACTTCAAGATATGGGATGGCCTGCAGAAATCGAATTGATGACCGCTCTTGAATCACAAAGAGCACGCCTTCGTGACCTCGGGTTGAAAGTCACAGGGCTTTACAATAATCCCGACAAAATGGCAATCATTGACTTTACTGCAGCATTGGCAAAAATTAAATATGTGGCATCTGCACCCGAAAGCACGTTCACACTTGTCGTTAAAGACAAAGCGATGAAAGTAAACGACCCTGTCGTCCTTTCGGTTAATACTACGCCCGTGGAAGTTGGCATCGTGAGCATAAGCGACGCGACGGTAAGCGTCAACGAAGCCGAAATGATTATTTCATACAACGGTAACGATTTCGACAACAATATAACAATTCAGACAAAAGATGCATATGGTGTTTGGGGCGACGCGAGAATTCTTTCGGTCAACGGCGTTTCAAGAGCATCATCTAACTATACTGTAAAATTCGTTGTTCCTGATGGAGTGAACGACATTCCTGTTAGAGTAAATTACTGCGGAGTGACAAAAGCAGAAGGAACGATACATCGTATTTCGCCACAATTCTCAATTTTGGTTGATACCTATTCTAATAAGGCCATCATAAAAATTGTTCCCGAAAATAGCGAAATGCTTTCAACGATAGTTAAGAATGCCGCTATATACATCAACAACAGCAAGGTGTCGATTGCCTCACGCAGCGAATCGACAGGGCTATTGACTGTTACCGGTTTGACTCCCGCAACAGAATACTCATTCAAGGCAACAGTGATGGAAGGCAGTTCAAATCCGACATTTACGGAGATCGTAACAGCCACCACAGAGACCCAAGCGGCTGTTCCTAACGGCGGTTTTGAAGAATCGCAGCAAACAATTAATACCACCATTAACTGCGGCGGTATTTACTACGAAACAAAATTGAATTTGAATCCCCACCAGAACACGAAAGCGTTCAATGTAAGTGTTCCCACACAATGGGCAAATGTAAACGCTAAAACTTTCTGCACATCTGCTTCGAACAAGAATACGTGGTACATGCAACCCTCAACGATGATAGACACATCAACCAAACAAGAGGGTACAAATTCAGTTAAACTAATTAGTGTGGCATGGGACAACAATGGCCCTGAAATTGAAAAGTATAACTTCACATGGGGCCAACTTGAAGAGAACTACGGATATAGCCACAACGCACCGAGCCGTATCTCGTATCGTGCGGCAGGCAAATTGTTCCTCGGTTCATACACGTTCACATCGTCAAGTACTTCCGAAGCCTACAACGAAGGTATATCATTCGCGTCACGCCCGTCGGCTCTCAACGGTTACTATCGCTATACACCTGGCACAGGCGCCGCATCCGACCGTGGTTTAGTAAAAGTGGAAGTTGTCGGCGTGGAAAACGGCAGCGAAGTAACTATCGCTTCCGGTTCGCTTATGCTTGCCGGTACGTCGGGATTCTCATCCTTCTCCGTGCCCCTCTCCTATTCTAAATTCGGGGTAAAAGCAAGCAAACTCAAAGTGATGTTCGCTTCTTCGAATAAGATTGGAACAATCTCATACGAAACGTCAAATATAGTCACTACCAACGACCTTGAATCGGCATCGTCGCTTGGCAGCACATTATGGATTGACAACTTAACATTCTCCTATTAATTTCAAAACATTCAGAATAATGAAAAAGTTACTTTCTTTATCAATAATAGCCATCGCCCTTCTAACGGCATCCTGTTCGAAGGATAATCCTTGGATTGTCCCCGAAGGCGAAGGCCAACTGTCACTGAAGCAAATGGGCGTTGAAGTTGTCAATGCCGAAAAAGTCGTTAGTAGGGCTTCGGTAGACGTCTCGAATTATATCGTAACTATTTATAAAGCGACCACCAACGAAGTGGTTAACTCTTGGAAATATTCAGAGATGCCTGAAATCGTCACTCTCGATGCCGGCGATTATTACGTCAAAGTCGCATCAGGCGAAGTGAAAGTGGCAGATTGGGATTCTCCATATTTTGAGGGCCAAAAAGCCTTTACTATCACCGACGGCAATATCACAGAGCCTGGAGTTATCACCTGCGTTCTCGCTAATGTCAAAGTGTCGATTCGATATACCGATGCTTTGAAAGCCGTCATGGGAACCGATGCGAAAGTCGATGTGACAGTCGGTGAAAAGGGAATGCTCACCTATGCCTACAACGAAAATCGTGCGGGCTATTTTGAATTCGTTCCCGAAAGCACAACGATGGTTGTGGAATTTTCTGGCACAGTTGACGATAATATGGTAGAAATGCGACGTGTGTTCACCGACATCAATGCCGGTCAACATCAAATCGTCACCTTCTCATTGAAATCGACTGAGCCTGACATGCCCGACGAAACGGGTAACATTAATCCGTCAGTAACTGTTGACGCCACTGTCACTACAATCGACATGACTGTCAATATCCCTGTTGACGAAGACATTATCGATGACCAAAGTGAACGTCCCGGTGACGGTGGTGACGATCCTGGCGATGACCCGGGAGACGACCCAGGCGATGACCCGGGTGACAATCCGCCGGTTATTACCAGTACGTCTCTCGACCTTGACGGAGTGAACCCCATCACCTCCGGAATGGTTGCAAAAGTAGATATCCACGCTGAAAACGGAATCAAGAATTTCGTAGTTGATATTATTTCTAACGAACTCAACGAAGACGTATTGCAAAGTGTAGGTCTTTCCACTCACTTCGACCTCGCCAACCCCGGTAGCCTCCAACCTGGATTGGAAAGCCTTGGTTTCCCAACTGGCTCAGAAGTTATCGGAAAAACTGATTTGACGTTCGACATTTCGGGATTTATGGCTTTGCTCAATATCTACCCGGGAACCCATAAGTTTAAATTGACGATTACCGATGCCAAGAATCTTACAGCATCGAAAACATTAACCTTCTTAGCCCAATAAAATTATGAAACAGATTAAAAGTATCTTATTGGCCTCAGTAGCCATTTCGACCCTGTCGTTTGTTGGGTGTAAAGATGAATCGATGTTTAACACCGATGGTGAAGGTCGATTGGTGATTAAAACAGCCATCGACTCCAATGTGGATTACGAAAGTAGAGCCTACACCGAAGAGGAATTAGGCAATTCGTGCGTTATCTATTTGTCTAGCGATAAAGGTCTTATCCGCAAATTCAAAGGAATCGAAGAAGTTCCTGGCGAAATTTGGCTCTCGTCGGGCCACTATGTGGCTGAGGCATGGGCTGGCGACAGTGTGTCGGCTTCATTCGACTCCAAATTCTTCAAGGCCTATCAACCGTTTGAAATCAACACGGGAGAGACTACTAACGTTAATCTCACTTGCAAAATTGCTAATGTTCTCGCAGCAGTCAAGTACGACGCATCAGTTGCCGAAGTTCTCCATGACTATACGATGACCGTAGGTCACAAACGCGGAGAATTGACATTTGAAGGCGACGACACCCGTGTGGGTTACTTTATGATGCCCAGCAAGGAGAAAAACCTTACTTGGAAACTTAATGGAACCGACGCTCAAGGCAACCCCTTCGAGAAGACCGGAACTATTGAAAATGTCAAACCTGCAACACAGTACACGCTCAATGTCCGCTATTCGTCTGGCACAACAGCAGAAGTGGGCGGGGCTCTGATTGAAGTGGTGGTTGACGAAACCGAGGTCGTCGTTCGTCAAGAGATTCAAATTACTGCCGCTCCTCAAATTAAAGGATACAACTTTGACATTAATGAGCCTCAATACTGCGAAGCCGGTAAAGTCGGACGCAAGTCTGTGTTTATCGCCGCTGTGGGCCAATTGTCGTCCGCTATCGTATCATCCAGCAAATTCATGTCAACAGGAGTTCCTGCGGCAAGTTTCAACGTGTTTGATTTAAGCGAAGCCGCCAAGAATGACATTGAAGCGGCAGGAATCAACTGGAAGTATGAATATGATACGGAAGCAGATGTTTCGACTCTCAAAATCAATTTTGAAGAGTCCTACACCAACTCACTTCCAGAGGGAGAATACAGTGTCTCTTTCAATGCAGTAGATGCTGCAGGCAAGCAAAAGAACGCCACTCTTAATATCGTCATTTCGAGTGCTTCCGTTGTAGCCAATGAAGTTGAAAGAGCCAATGTGTGGGCAACTCACGCCACCATATCAGGAACTCGCCTCAAAAATGATGCCACTAACGAATCATTCAGTTATCGCAAACAAGGTGATGAAAACTGGACTACTGTAGCAGCCACTATCAGCGGAAATGCTATGACTGCTGAACTTTCCGGATTGACTCCCAACACCACTTATGAATTTGTAGCGGCATGCGAAGGATTCACATCGGCTGTTGTGAGAACATTCACCACCGAAGCGGTTTACACAATTCCTAATGCCGGATTCGAACAATGGTCGACAGCAAGTTCGGGCGCTTTGATTCCCGGCGCTGGCGGAACGGCCACATTCTGGGATTCAGGAAACCACGGTTCGATTACCCTTAACAAAAATGTGACATCTTCCGATTCTTCTGTTAAGCACTCGGGCTCCTATTCTGTCAAACTCCAGTCGCAGTTCGTCGGTATCGGAATTATCGGAAAATTCGCTGCCGGCAATATCTTCGCAGGACAATACGGCGAAACAAGTGGAACGAACGCTACGCTTTATTTCGGCCGTACGTACAACAGCACTCGTCCGGCAAAACTTTGCGGCTACGTTTACTACACACCTGGCACTGTGGATTATGCCTGCGATTACATTTCGAAGGGTGACACCGACCAAGGTCAAATCTACATTGCACTTAGCGATAAAGGCTCGTCATATAAACTCGATTCTTCGACCAACACATTCTTTAATAAGAACGATGTCAACATCCTTGCTTACGGAGAAAAAACATTTACCGCAACAACTGGATCCGCTTCGAATATGGTAAGATTCGAGATTCCTCTTGACTACCGTGCTCTCAACAGAATTCCAACACATATAATTATCGTAGCATCGGCAAGCCGTTATGGCGACTACTTCGCAGGAAGTTCGTCATCGGTGATGTATCTCGATGATTTGGAATTAATTTATGAATAAACTTTTAAAAAGGTATTTCATATTGCTTTTAGCCATAAGCGCCACAATCGGCGCTTATGGCCAGGAGCAATTTACCCGTGGACTCAAGCAACACACATTTGTTCCCAAAGGGCAGATTATTTCTGGTATTAGCGTTGGATATTCCCAATCAACAAACAATAATTATCAGTTCTTGATTATTGAGAATATCACAGGCGACACATATTCGTTTAAGGTTTCACCGATGTTCGCTTATGCCCTCAAGGATAATTTCGCTTTGGGTTTCCGAGCCGGATACAATCGTTCGCTCACCAAATTCGCTTCCGCCAAATTAAATCTTGGGGCCGACACCAGTTACGACATTGACCATTTGTATAGTCTTTCCCATAAGTTCTATGGAATGGGCATTATGCGTAATTATATCAGCCTTGGCAAGCAAAAACGCTTTGGCGTTTTCAACGAAGTTCAAGTGGAAATTGGCGGCGGCGAATCGAAATTGACAAACAAGACCGGCGACGACTTTACGGGCACATACGAAAAAACCACAAACATCAACATAGGTTTGGCTCCGGGTATGATTATGTTCATGAGCAACTACTCCGCACTTGAAGTTAATGTCGGAGTGGTGAATTTCGGGTATACTCATACCCGCTCTACAACCGACCAAATCTATATATCCAACCGCAATAGCAAATCGGCTAACTTGCAGATGAACCTCTTTTCAATATCCTTCGGGGTGATGTTCTATTTATAATTTACTCGATATGATTATCTCGATACGTAAAATCGCACTTATGGCACTTTCGCTTTGTTTAGCGGCTGTGGCCTCGGCAAAGATACCCGTTGATTCAACGGTGGTTGCTGTCGAAAATGAGAGAGTCATTGTCGGTAAAGACACCGTCAGCACCATCATCCCTGAAAAGAATTTTAGCCGATACGACCGTGGTCTTGTAAACCACTTATTTATCACAAAAGGAAGTTTTGTGGCTGGATTAACTGCTTCTTACGCAGAATTTAATACCGATGACGTTCAGGTGCTTTCAGTTCTTAAAGATTTGAACTTTAAAGGCCATTTGTTCTCATTTAAGCCCTATATCTCCTATTTTTATGGCAATAACAAGTCAATAGGCTTGAGTGTGAGCATTTCAAACGGCAGTGCCGATCTCTCGTCGCTGTCGGTTGATTTTGATGATGATATCAATTTTGACATTTCCGACGTCAGTTATTCGACTTCAGGCTTTGCCATCGAATTGTTCCACCGACGTTACATAGGGTTAAGTCGACAGAAGAGATTCGGAGTATTTAACGAAACCAATTTGTCGTTCGGTTCATCGAAATCGGATTTCAAACGCACGATTGATAGTCAACCGCGAACCACATCGACAACCAAAACGTCGATTGCATTGAATTTCTGTCCGGGTGTAACATGCTTTATATTGGACAATGTAAACTTTAATCTCGCTTTTGGCATATTCTCGCTCAACTATTCCTCTGAAAAACAAGTGACTAATGGAATGGATGACGGGACCAGAAAATCAAGCGGAGCAAACTTCAAATTTGACTTGTTAAACATTAATTTCGGTTTAGGCTTCCTGTTTTAACCGGCCGAAATAATCATTGAGAATCAATTATGAAATTGTTGAAGCCAACAACGACCATTTTCTTTTCTCTCGTTGTGATAATCGCTGCGATGTCGTCGTGCATTGAGAACGATATCCCCTACCCTCATCTTGACCCGAAGATTGTTTCGATGGTGGCGAAGAACCAATCGCGTGCGGCAGTAATTGATGCCGCAAAACATTCGGTCACTTTATATTTTGACGAAAATGCTGATATCGCCAATGTTGATGTAATCGATTATCAACTCTCCGAAGAAGATGCCACTATCGACGATTCGGAATTGCACAACATGGATCTTCGCACACCGAAAACAATAACTGTCACGCTTTACTATGATTACAAATGGACAATATCTGCCCAGCAAACAATTGACCGTAATTTTTCAATTTCGGCTCAGGTTGGCTCTTCGACGATAGATGTCCCAGGATTGCGTGCAGTTGCATATATATCTTCCACACAAGACATCACTAAGGTTAAGGTCAATTCAATCAAGTTGGGCTCTTCAAAATCGAAGATGTCGCCCGATTTCAATAACGCCATAGTGGATTTTTCTTCACCGCAGATTGTTAAAGTCACGGATTACGGCCGCACAGAACAATGGACAGTTTATGTAGAACCGGCCCAGGCTTCTGTTAACACTGACCGTGTTGACGCATGGGTGAATGTGGCTTGGCTCTATGGAACGGCAGAAGAAGGAAAACATAACGGATTTGAATATCGCCTTGCCACCGCCACGGAATGGACTCCTGTTCCAGACGCTTGGGTCACTCATAATGGCGGCTCGTTCACAGGTAGACTTATTCACCTTGCACCAAACAACAAATATGTTGCTCGTGCTGTTTCCGACGATGATAAAGGCAACGAAGTTGAATTTACTACAGAATCGGTTCCTTTTGTCCCAAATATGTCGTTTGACGACTGGTATCTTGATGGCAAGGTTTGGAATCCTTGGGCAGAATCAGGCACTTCATATTGGGATACCGGCAACAAAGGCGCTACCACACTTGGCAATTCCAACTCTTATCCGACAACAGAAACACCTTCCGGAAAGGGATATGCCGCATGTCTTGAAACGAAATTCGTCGGCATAGGGATAGTAGGCAAATTGGCCGCCGGCAATATTTTCACAGGCCGTTATGCTCGAACGGATGGAACGAACGGTGTACTTGATTTCGGACGTGAGTATTCCGGACACCCCACAACTTTGAGGGGAAAGATGAAATACAAATGCGTCCCGATTTCTCATTCCAACAACGAATACACCCATCTTAAAGGTCGTCCCGACACCGCATCAATCTACGTCGCACTTGCCGACTGGTCTGCTCCATACGAGATTCGCACAAATCCCGCGGATAGGCAGTTGTTTGACCCCAATTCGTCGGATGTGATTGCATATGGCCAACTGCTATGGGGCAAATCCGTCAATGACTGGACAGATTTCGAGGTGAATATCGTTTATAAGGACACGTATAGAAAACCACGATATATTGTAATAGTCGCTTCTGCAAGTAAGTATGGCGACTTCTTTACTGGCGGCGATGGGTCAATTCTTTGGATTGACGACTTCTCGCTCGAATACGATTATTAACGACTACATTAACCCACAAATCGACCGTTATGAAACGAATACTAATTGCATCGCTGATTGCGGCATTTGCCGTCAGCGCTTTCGCACAAAACCCTAAGCGCGAATTCCGTGGAGCATGGCTTCACACCGTGAGCCAAATGCACTACACCCATCGCGATGCCGACGGGAACAAGTCGTATCTTCGCGACCAACTCGACAAACTTCAAAAAGCGGGCTGTAATGCCATCCTTTGGCAAGTGCGTCCTTCCGCCGATGCATTCTATCCGTCAAAACTGGAGCCGTGGAGCCGTTTTCTCTCCGGAAAAGCCGGCGTTGCCCCCGACCCCGTTTGGGACCCGTTGCAGTTTATGATTGACGAATGCCACGCCCGCGGAATGGAACTTCATGCATGGCTCAATCCTTATCGTGTTACGACGTCGAAGAATGAAGTGCTTCCCAAGAATCACATTTATTATAAACACCCTGAGCGATTTGTCAAATATGGCGACAAGATGTATTTCGACCCTGGTATTCCCCAAAATCGTAAATTTATTGAATCGGTCATAAATGACATCATTACTCGCTACGACCTCGACGGAATACATTTCGATGACTATTTTTATCCTTATCCCGAGAAAGGCAAACAATTCCCCGACTCCGCTTCTTATGCCAAATACGGAAAAGGAATGAAACGCGACGATTGGCGTCGTCACAATGTAGACCTCCTCATAGAAGAAATCCACAATCTTATTTCGAAGAAAAAACCGTGGATTGTGTTCGGCATCAGCCCATTCGGCATTTGGCGTAATAAAAAATCCGACCCGCGCGGCTCCGATACAAACGGACTGCAAAACTACGATGCACTCTATGCCGATGTGCTTCTCTGGACTGAAAAAGGATGGGTGGATTATATGCTTCCGCAACTATATTGGGAACTTGAACACAAGGCCGCATCTACTCTCGTACTTGCTGATTGGTGGTCGAGATGGACAAACGGCCGGCGTATGTATTATGGACAAGACGTGCGCAAAACGATGACTAAACCCGACCTTCCTCCTTCGACCGACAAAAATCAGTTGGCACACAAGATTCGCCTAACCCGTGAGAATCCCAACGTGCACGGTAACTGTTGGTGGCCAGGATATGCGATTACGGAAAATGTGGAAGGCGTTGCCGATTCTCTTGCGACAAATTTCCAATCAACAGTTGCTCTTGTTCCCACCTATCCGTGGATTTCCGATAAAGCGCCGAAGGCTGTCGGCAATCTTAGAGTCGAAGGCAACTCCCTCGTTTGGAATTCTGATAAGATTAAGAACAAAACAGAGGATGCCGTTAAATGGGTGGTTTACTATTTCCCCAAAGGCAAGGCTATTGATTTGGATGACGCCGCCGCTATCCAATGTGTCACCTGGAGAAAACAATACGCAATTCCTGCTGACAAACGACATGGCACATATGTCGTCACATCCCTGTCAAGGGTAAATGAAGAATCGAAACCGACTTCATTGACATTGAACTGAACAATCTATCCCATAAACAAAAGCGGCGATGCAAAACGCATCGCCGCTTTTAGTTTGGAAACGTGATTACTTGTTTGTGAATGTCAAATCATTGCCGTCGAAATCGACGTAGATTTTAGAACCTCTTTCGACAGTGCCCGCGAGAATCTCGCGCGAGAGTTGATTGAGCACATATCGCTGAATAACCCTCTTGACTGGACGCGCACCGAATTCTGGGTCGTAGCCCAAATCGGCGATACGGTCGATTGCCTTCGTGGTGAGTTCGAGATCAATGCCCGAAGAAGCCAACATTTTGCCGACATTCGAAATCTGAAGGACGACGATTTGCCGTACATCATCTTTGCTAAGCGGCGTAAAGATAATCGTTTCGTCGATACGGTTCAAGAATTCGGGGCGGATTGTGGTCTTAAGCAAATCGCTCACCATCTCACGTGTTCGTTCCGAAAGAGTGCCGTTGTCGGCGATATCTTGACGGATGAGGTCGGAACCCAAATTTGAGGTCATAATGATTATCGTGTTTTTGAAATTAACCACACGACCTTTGTTGTCGGTCAACCGACCATCGTCGAGCACTTGAAGAAGAATGTTGAAAACGTCGGGATGCGCTTTCTCGATTTCGTCGAACAATACGACGGAATACGGTTTGCGACGCACGGCCTCGGTAAGTTGACCGCCTTCGTCATATCCGACATATCCCGGAGGCGCTCCGACAAGACGGCTGACGGAATGCTTTTCCTGATATTCGCTCATGTCGATACGTGTTATCATATTCTCATCGTTGAAGAGATATTCGGCAAGCGCTTTAGCAAGTTCGGTTTTGCCGACACCGGTCGAACCGAGGAAGATGAACGAGCCTATGGGACGACGTGGGTCGTTAAGTCCGGCACGGCTCCGGCGAACGGCTTCCGCAATGGCAGAAATAGCCTCGTCCTGCCCTATCACGCGCTTATGAAGTTCGTCTACAAGGTGAAGGAGTTTCTCCTTCTCGCTTTGCAACATTCTGCTTACAGGTACGCCAGTCCAGTGTGCGACGATTTGAGCGATGTCGTCGGCATCAACTTCCTCTTTAACAAGGGCGTCGCCAGCCTGAAGACCACGAAGTTCCGATTGTAATTGTTCGTTTTCGGCGTTCTTTTGGTTGATGAGAGAGTAACGAATTTCAGCGACACGTGCGTAGTCGCCGTCACGCTCGGCCTTCTCCGCTTCAAAGTTGAGATTCTCAATGTCAATCTTATTCTGCTGGATTTTATTGATAATCTGCTTTTCGGATTTCCATTTTGCCGAAATCGTATTTTCCTCCTGACGCAGTTCGGCGATTTGGCGTTGAAGTTCGGCGATTTTTTCTTTGTCGCCTTCACGTTTGATGGCCTCCCGCTCGATTTCAAGTTGTGAAATACGACGGGTAATCTCGTCAAGTTCTTGCGGTACAGAGTTCATCTCAAGACGAAGTCGGGCTGCCGCTTCGTCGATAAGGTCAATTGCCTTGTCGGGAAGGAATCGGTCGGTTATATACCGTTGCGACAACTGCACGGCGGCGATAATGGCTTCGTCTTTGATACGCACCTTGTGGTGGTTCTCATATTTCTCTTTCAGACCACGGAGAATCGAAATCGATGACATTTCATCAGGCTCGTCAACCATAACACGTTGGAAACGACGCTCAAGGGCCTTGTCCTTTTCGAAATATTTTTGATATTCATCAAGAGTGGTGGCACCGATGCTGCGGAGTTCGCCACGCGCGAGCGCAGGCTTGAGAATGTTTGCGGCATCCATAGCCCCGTCGCTCTTGCCCGCTCCTACGAGGGTGTGGATTTCGTCGATGAACAGGATTATTTCTCCGTCAGAACCAATCACTTCGTTGACAACGGCTTTCAGCCGTTCCTCAAATTCGCCTTTGTACTTTGCACCGGCGATAATGGCGCCCATGTCAAGAGAAAAAACTTGTTTTGAACGCAAGTTCTCGGGAACGTCGCCACGAACGATACGTTGGGCCAACCCTTCGACAATAGCGGTTTTTCCCGTGCCCGGTTCGCCGATAAGCATAGGATTGTTTTTTGTACGGCGAGAAAGAATTTGAAGCACACGGCGGATTTCGTCGTCACGTCCGATTACAGGGTCAAGTTTGCCCTGTCGAGCCTGCTCGTTGAGATTAACGGCATACTTCGAAAGAGCGTTGTAGGTGTCTTCGGCTCCTTGGTCGTTCACCTTCTTGCCTTTACGCAATTCTGCGATGGCGGCATCGACATCTTTGATTGTCAATCCGGCATCTTTGAGAATACGTGCGGCGGGGGAATCAACGGCAAGGATTGCCTTGAACAAAACCTCCAAAGAGACGTATTCGTCGCCTGCTTTTTGAGAGAGGTCGAGGGCTCGTTGAAGAATGTCGTTGAACTCACGGCTTGGATAGACATCACCTCCCTGCTGACGTGGAAGGGACGCAATGGCAGAATCAACCTGTTGTACGACGACTTTCGTATTAGCCCCGACAATTTGGAAGATGAAGTTCACCAACTCTTCGCCGGTGAGCATCACCCCTTTCAACAGATGGAGAGGCTCGACTGTCGGATTGCCTTTCGTTTGCGCAATCTCGATGGATTTCTGCAGAGCCTCCTGCGATTTGATTGTAAAT
Source organism: Muribaculaceae bacterium (assembly GCA_017552595.1). GTDB lineage: Bacteria > Bacteroidota > Bacteroidia > Bacteroidales > Muribaculaceae > RUG14106. The sequence goes on along the minus strand of JAFZPB010000030.1, from coordinate 6,000 downwards.
TTGTTGAAGTTCATAATATAAGTTGTTTATTTGTTATTTTTTCATTACTTTTGCTGAACAAACCAGCACACTTCATAGTTTCAAAAGGTGTGCCAAATTTGCAAACAATGAGAAAAGTAATAATTTCAATAGCGATTACAATCTTTTTTGCAATTCCGAGAGTATCCGCACAGGATGCTCCGGCTACGTATTTCCCATATCCTGAGGTCCCCGCATCATTAACCACATTGACTGAAAGGTCGGACTATCTTATATCACATTTTTGGGATAAGTGCAACATGTCGAGTGCGTTTTCCAACACGGCAAAGATGCAACAATCCTTCCGCGATTTCATATCTTTCATGCCTTACGCATCGGCAGATGTTGTCAACGATGCCGTCAGCCGTCTGATTAAATCGGTGAAGAAACCCGCCGATTTGCTTCAACTTTGTGAAACTGCCGAAGATGCATTGTACGGCGAAAATGCGTCGTTTTGGAGCGATGATATTTACTTGCCTTTCGCAAAAGCGGTGGTAAATAATAAGAAAATCGCAAAGGCTTCTCGAGAAAGATACGCCGCTCAAATCAAGTGTATTGAGGGCTCAAATATCGGTATGCCCTGTCCGAATATAGAATTGACGCTTGCCGACGGGTCGAAAGCGTCGTTGAACAACTTGTTGTCGTCGGATACGCCAACTATATTGTTCTTCAATAGTCCGTGGTGTGACGATTGCTCGATTGTTCGGCTTACTCTCGAAACCGACATTTCTGTAGGCAAGTTGTTGAGAAACAAGGCAATCAAACTAATCAGTATCTCCCCTGAGGACGCCGATGATTCGTGGAAGAGCGGTGTCCGCGGTTTTTCCTCTGATTGGACTGCCGGTGCGTCGCTTGAGGCCAACGATGTGTTCGACTTGCGTTCTACCCCATGTTTCTATATTATCGATACCGACGGTAAAATAGCCGCTAAAAACATAAATCTTCCACAAGTCGTGGCATTTGCAAAAAAACTCGCCGAAAAACAATGAAAATAGCCGTTCTCATATCTGGTGGAGTTGACAGTGCGGTGGTTGTACACCGCCTTGTCGAGCAGGGGTACGACCTTCACTTGTTCTACATCCGAATTGGATTAGACACCGACGAGGGAGATTGTTCGGCTGAAGAGGACATAGAAATGTGCAGTCTGATAGCCGCACGCTACGGATTGCCATTTGACGTTGTCTCGCTCCACGAAGAGTATTGGGAAAATGTTATGGAATATGCCCTTCGGACTGTCAAACAAGGGCTTACGCCCAATCCTGACATTATGTGCAACCGAATAATTAAATTCGGCTATTTCGAACAGCGATGGGGCAAAGATTTCGACATGACCGCTACGGGCCACTATGCTTCTACGGAAATCATTGACGGCGTTAAATACTTGACCACAGCCGTTGACCCCGTTAAGGACCAAACGGATTTCTTGGCTCGAATCACAGGCGAACAGTTAAGCCATTTGATGTTCCCCCTTGGGAAGTTACCGAAAGCGGAAGTCCGTCGAATAGCCATTGAGGCCAAATTGCCCAACGCTTTCCGTAAGGATAGCCAGGGCATTTGTTTCCTTGGCAAAATCAATTATAACGATTTTATCCGTCGGCATTTGGGCGAACGCCCCGGTCCCATAATTGAAATTGAAACGGGCAAAAAAATCGGCACACACCGTGGATTCTGGTTCCACACTATAGGCCAAAGGAAAGGTCTCGGATTGAGCGGCGGTCCTTGGTATGTGGTAAAAAAGAATGTAAAGGACAATGTGGTTTATGTCAGCCGAGGGTATGACACGGAAAAGCAATATGGTAAATTAATCCATATCGACGAAATGCATTTCATCAGTGGAAATCCGTGGGGCGACAAATGCGACAATGTTGAGATTTCATTCAAAAATCGCCACACACCCGACTTCTTCCCCGCAAAGATAACGCAGTGTGGCGAAAGTGATTATATTATCGAATCTAAAGAAAAAGTTCAAGGAATTGCCCCAGGGCAATTCGCCGTAATCTATGATAAAGACCGACATATATGTTACGGTTCCGGAATCATTACCGGACAGAAAATCAAATTGTCATAATCCTCTTCAACTATAATGGAAAATAACGTTAATAACAATGACCGACTGATTCATCTTCACATACTTGGAATCTCCGCATCTCAAACTCAAGACGGGGCTTTTATACTTGTCCTGTCGGAAGTCAACGGGAAAAGGCGCATTCCGGTTATTATCGGAGTTGCCGAGGCCCAGTCGATTGCAGTATGGTTTGAGCGATTGACGCCACCGCGCCCCCTCACCCACGACCTCTTCTCGGCCTATGTCAAGGCTAACAACGCCATCGTTCGAAATGTCGTGATTTACAAGTTTGAAGAAGGTGTGTTTTTCGCACAAATATGTATTTCCACTCCAGGAAAAGAGGATATTTACCTTGACTCCCGCACTTCCGACGCAATTGCCATTGCTATCCGCTCCAGTGCTCCAATTTTCGCAACTCCCCAAGTGATGGAGGCCGTAAGTTTTGCTTTTGAAGAAGAGGCGGAAAAAGAAGAAGAAATAAAGATAACGACGCAAGAGGCAAAAAAAACGGAAGAAAAGCCACCCAAACGACAAACTCTTGACGAACTCAAAACAACGCTACAGCGACTAATCGACAACGAAGAATACGAGAAGGCTGCCGAAGTGAAAAAAATGATTGACGACTACACAAATGTCGATGAATAATTTCACTCACTCGAAATAAATTTGTAAATTTGCAGTAGTTAATCCGAATCTAAAATAAATTAAAAATTACCAACATGCAAAACAAAGCAGCACTTCGCATTAGGCTTATCGTGATGAATTTCCTCGAATTTGCCGTTTGGGGAGCATATCTCACATCGATGGGCACTTATCTTGCAACACATGGAATGGCTGACAAAATCGGCTATTTTTATGCAGTTCAAGGAATTGTGTCATTGTTTATTCCAGCCCTTATAGGTATTATCGCCGACAGATGGATTCACGCGCAACGAGTACTTAGCCTTTGTCATTTAATCGCCGGTGGATTCATGATTGCAGCCGGCTTATACGGATTCTCTGCCGGTGACGGTGTTGAATACGGGAAATTGTTTACCTTATATACGATAAGTGTGGCATTCTTTATGCCGACGATTGGCCTTGCCAATTCGGTTGCATTCAACGCATTGACTAAAGCAGGCATGGACACCGTAAAAGACTTTCCTCCTATTCGTGTCTTCGGTACAATCGGTTTCATCATTTTCATGCTTTCGACCGACTTCCTCGGTTTCCAGAAGACATCCGCTCAATTCTTGCTTTCGGGAGGTGTCAGCATCGTGCTCGCATTGTACGCATTGACGTTGCCCGACTGCCCGACATCGAAGGGCGAGAAAAGCAACAGCATTGTCGACCTTCTCGGGCTGCGTGCTTTCACGCTATTCCGTCGTAAGGACATGGCTATTTTCTTCATATTCTCTATGCTCCTTGGCGTGTCGCTCCAAATAACCAATGGTTTTGCCAATCCGTTCCTGACATCGTTTGAAAATATCGCCCAATATGCCGATACATTTGCTGCTCAACACGCGAATGCGCTGATTTCGCTTTCACAGATATCCGAAACACTCTGTATCCTTCTCATACCGTTCTGTATGAAACGGTTCGGAATAAAGAACGTGATGTTAATCGCCATGTTCGCTTGGGTGTTCCGTTTCGGATTCTTCGGTTTGGGCAACCCCGGATTTCCCGGTGTGGTTCTCTTCATTCTCTCTTGCATCGTTTACGGTGTGGCATTCGACTTCTTCAACATTTCGGGTGCACTGTATGTCGATAAGAAAACCGACCCGTCAATCCGCAGTAGCGCACAAGGTTTGTTTATGATTATGACCAACGGTATCGGAGCCACAATCGGTACGCTCTCTGCTCAGAAGGTTGTCGATGTGTTTGTTAATTCGAACACCGACCCGATGGCAGTCTCTAACGGATGGTCAACGTCGTGGCTGATTTTTGCCGCTTATGCCCTCGTTGTCGCAGTGCTCTTCTTCATAATCTTCAAAGACCCGGACAAAGAGAAGCGTATCAAACCGTCATTCGCTAAATAATAAAACCGCAACACTATAGAATCCTGCGGATAACACCGCAGGATTCGTTTTAAGATGATTCAGTTTTACGCGCCAGATATCACTACAACATTAACGCTTCCCGAAAGCGATTCCCAGCACTGCATACGTGTTTTACGAATGCAGTGCGGTGATGTTATCGGCGTGGTCGACGGCAAAGGTCATCGTTTCTCCTGCCGCATTGTCGAGCCTCATGCGAAACATACTGTAGTTGAAATCATTGACACTCTTGAAATCTCGCCAGTGTGGTCGAACGACATTACAATCGCAATAGCTCCGACAAAGAATATCGACCGTATGGAATGGTGCGTAGAGAAACTGGTTGAAATCGGTGTTAATAGAATCGTGCCGTTGCGTTGCCAACACTCTGAACGGAAAGAAATAAAATTCGAACGACTGGAGAAAATAGCCGTTGCCGCCATGAAGCAGTCATTGAAGGCCACCCTACCTCGAATCGACGAAATGATGCCCATCTCACTCTTTCTCGAAGAATGTGCGACGCTAAAGAATGTCCAAAAATTCGTTGGCTATTGCGACTCGACTATGCCTCGCCGTCTTTTGGCTAAAGAGTATTCTGCGGGTAGTGATGTTGTTGTCCTTATTGGCCCCGAAGGCGACTTCTCCCACGAAGAAATAAAAGCAGCCATTAACGCCGGCTTTATCGCAATCACATTGGGTGACAATCGTCTGCGAACTGAGACGGCGGCAATCGTGGCATGCGACACTTGTCATATTATAAATCAGGCTAATTCATAATTAAATGATTGACTACTTAAAATCTACATCCAACTTCTTTCTCTTTGCCGGACCATGTGTTATCGAGGGCGAAAAAATGGCTTTAGATATTGCTGAAAAAGTGGCTGCTGTCACTTCGGAATTAAAAATTCCATACGTTTTCAAAGGCAGTTATCGCAAGGCCAACCGCTCGCGAATTGATTCATTCACAGGCATCGGCGACATCGAAGCCCTTAAAATCCTGCGAAAAGTTAAGGAGACATTTGGCATACCCGTTGTCACCGACATTCATTCCTGTGATGAAGCCGCGATTGCTGCGGAATATGTCGATGTGCTACAGATTCCCGCTTTTATGTGCCGACAAACAGATTTGCTTGTTGCCGCCGCCAAAACAGGGAAAATGGTAAACATTAAGAAAGGACAATTCCTTTCGCCCGAGGCTATGGCCTTTGCCGTTCAGAAAGTGAGAGATGCCGGGAACAGTCAATTGGCGATTACAGAAAGAGGTACAACATTTGGTTATCAGGACCTTGTGGTGGATTATCGTGGTATTCCCGAGATGCAAAAAAACGGGTGTCCGGTAATTCTTGACGTGACCCATTCTCTTCAACAGCCCAACCAATCGAAAGGCGTAACCGGCGGCCGTCCAGATTTGATAGAGACAATAGCCCGCGCAGGCATCGCTGTCGGAGCCGACGGACTTTTCATCGAAACCCATCAAAATCCTGCCGAAGCGAAAAGCGACGGCGCGAATATGCTTCGTCTTGACCTACTCCCCGATTTGCTCCGCAGATTGACGTTAATCCGACAGACAATAAACGAATTTTGATTTATTTCTGAAATAACAACTAACAACTATAACAATTTACTTAAATGAAAATCCGACATTTAATTTTAGCCGCAGGCATAGTCTCGTGCCTTGGAATGACGGCTCAAAACAATTCGGGACTCGACAATCCCATGACTAAGGCCGTTCTTCGCGTTTATGAAGAGCAATTGGCCGCCAACCCTCAAGATTATCAAACTTATTTTGAGAGAGCCACCACCTATTATCGTCACAACGAATACGAAAAGGCCCTCGACGACATTAACAACGCCATCAAGTACACGCCGGCATCTAAGAAGGACGACCTCAAAGAGTCGTAT
>JAFZPB010000029.1 GCA_017552595.1 Muribaculaceae bacterium | reverse complement strand
GTACTCCGGGTTGCACAGCCGAGGCTTGCGATTTACGAGATAATTATCATCGCTTTATCGCATTGAGTTACAACGTGCTGGGAGTGAGCCGCGACAGCGCCGTCTCGCACCAGAAGTTCATCGCAAAATATGAGCTGCCGTTCCACCTCATCGCCGACACCGACCTTACCATCCTCAAAGCCTACGAAGCCTGGGGCGAAAAGAAAATGTACGGCAAAACGACCGAAGGAACCCTCCGCACCACATACGTCATCGACGAAAAAGGCGTTATCATAGACGCAATAGGGAAGGTGGATACCAAAAATCATAGTTCACAAATTCTGTAATCATGAAAAAACTTCTTTTTATTGCTATTTTCAGCATTTTGACGCTATCGATTAGCGCTCAAGAAATGCTTGTCGGCTCGTATAATATTCGTTATAAAAACCGTAACGACAGCCTCAACGGCAACGTCTGGACCAAGCGCTGCCAGGTGATTTGCGATCAGGTCAACTTCATGAATCCGCTGATTTTCGGCACCCAGGAAGTGCTTTACGGTCAGCTTCAAGACCTGCTGAAAGGTCTCGATGGCTACGACTACATCGGCATCGGTCGCGACGACGGCGAAAGGGGAGGCGAACACGAAGCAATTTTCTATAAAAAAAACCAGCTCACGCTTCTCGACAGCGGCAACTTCTGGCTCAGTGAGACGCCCGAAAAACCCGGTCTCGGCTGGGACGCCGCCTGCATCCGTATCTGTACCTGGGGCAAATTTCAAGTAAAGGCCGACAAGAAAAAAGATCGCAAGACTTTCTATTTCTTCAACTTGCATATGGACCACGTCGGCGTGGTGGCTCGTCGTGAAGCCGCGAAACTGGTCGTGGCTCGCATCCAAGAGATTGCGCAAGGTGCTCCGGTTATCCTCACCGGCGACTTCAACGTCGACCAGACAAACGAAATCTATAATATCTTCACGGATTCAGGTCTCTTGAAAGATTCCTACGAAGCCGCGCGCATCCGCTTCGCCGAAAATGGCACCTTCAACGCGTTCAAGACCGAATATTTCACCACCAGCCGCATCGACCACGTCTTCGTATCGCCATCAACGACTGTTGAAGCTTACGGTGTTTTAACCAACAGCTACTGGACCGAAAACGAGACTCCTGCCGCCGCGGAAAAAGCCGATGACGCACCACAGGAGATATGGTTTAGCAACACAACGCGAAGAAACCCTTCGGATCACTATCCGGTTTTTGTAAGAATAATGTTATAAAGGATTGTCATTTCGACCGGAGCCGCCAGGCGTAGTGGAGAAATCTACAGCATTTGAAAGGAGTAGATTTCTCCACTCCGCTTCGCTTCGGTCGAAATGACAAGTAACTATTTCATGCACATTTCGAAAATCTTCTCAACATCTTTCTGTTGAAGCGGCTTGAATCCTTTCAGTGTGCCACCGTTGACCGCTTTCTTCGCCATGATAGCGAAGTTGGCCTCGTCGATGCCGACCTCCGGGAAGGTGCGTTTCAGTTTTAAGGTGTTGAAAAGGAAGTCGCTGAGCGCCGCGATGGCTTTCTTAGCTATCTCCATCTTCGGCAGACTCTTGTCGATGCCGAACACATTGACGCCGAACTGCACGTATTTGTCGACATTCGTGTCGTCGAGGCAGTATTCCATCCAGCGAGGCGTGATGATGGCGAGTCCGAGGCCGTGGGTGATGTCGTAGATCGCCGACACCTCGTGTTCCATCGGGTGGCAGCTCCATGCCTGGCGTTTGCCGCCGTCGATGAAGCCGTTGATGGCCCACGACGAGGTCCACATGAGGTTGGCGCGCGCCTCGTAGTTGTCGGGCTCACGCATCGCGATAGGCGCGTATTTGATGATGGTCTTCATCATGCCTTCCATGAAACAGTCGAGCATGTAAAGGTCGAGGTTGTTGTTGAAATATACCTCGAAGATATGCGACAGCATGTCGGCTGCGCCGCACGCTGTCTGGTACGGACTCACGCTGAAGGTGTTCGTCGGG
>JAFZPB010000028.1 GCA_017552595.1 Muribaculaceae bacterium | reverse complement strand
GTTCGGTCCCTATCTGTTGTGGGCGTTGGAGATTTGCGGGGACCCGACACTAGTACGAGAGGACCGTGTTGGACGGACCGCCGGTTCATCGGTTGTCCCGCCAGGGGCACTGCCGAGTATCCGCGTCCGGACAGGATAAGCGCTGAAAGCATCTAAGCGCGAAGCCCACCCCAAGATAAGATCTCCTTAGAGGGTCGTCGGAGACCACGACGTAGATAGGCGGCAGGTGGAAGCGCGGTAACGTTCGCAGCCGAGCCGTACTAATCGCCCGAACCCTTTTCTGGAAAGCAAACGCGGCGCACGCAGAAGCGCGCGGCCGCGGAAACCGGGACAGAAAACGCCGTCCCGGGGCCGGCATAAGCCGGAGCCGCGTTCGTCCGCGGTTGCGGTTCGTGTGCGCGAGTTCGGACAGACGTTCCCGTTTTCAAGTCGAAGGCATATCCGAGGCCGACGCCGCGGCACCCACACGGTGGCCGGACGCCACCGAAAGAGAATTAAGGCGGAGATAGCGTGAGGGCTCCACCTCTTCCCATTCCGAACAGAGAAGTTAAACCTCACCGCGCCGATGGTACTGCGAAAGTGGGAGAGTAGGTCACCGCCGCTTGAGCCGGGGAGAACCCGGCGCGAAGGAAGAGCCGCAGGGCAGAGATGCCCCGCGGCTCTTTTCTTTATGTAAAGATTAAAGAGGAGAGTTTATAGTTTAAAGGATAAAAGGTTATAGAAATTATAGATTCTATAGGAGAAAAACACATATTTTTTGATTCGGAATGTAACGAAATTCGGATTTTTGCGTCTTAATTGTGAACGATGTTCGATTTTTCGACAAATATTACTAACTTTGTGGCGATAGATATTTGACAATATGACAGTCGCGGAATTTCAGAAGGAGTTCTTGCCATTGCAGAATCTACTCTACACGGTGGCATTTCGCATTTTGAGGAATACCGACGACGCTCGCGATACGGTGCAGGACGTTTATGTCAAATTGTGGCAGATGCGTGACGATATCGATACAAGTTCGGTGAATATTAAAGCATATACCGCCATCATGATGCGTAACGCCTGTTATGACCGACTTCGAAGACATCATATCGAACTTGACCCTTCGCCTCTTGACGAGCATTTCACGCTTTCAGCCGATACTGATGTGGGCGGAGAATTAGAGAACCGTGAATTGGTTGAAATCGCAGGGAAAATCATCAAGTCATTACCTGCAAAGCAGCGAGAAGTGGTTGAATTACGTCATTTAGGCGGACTGGAACTGAAGGATATTGCCGATGCTGTCGGTGAAAACGAAGGTAATGTGAGAGTGCTTCTTTCCCGCGCCCGCCGACTGATTAAAGAACGATTAGAAAAAATAATAAAATATGAAGGCAAACATAAATGACATAGACGCTTTGTTGGCGAAGTATTACGACGCCACGGCGACACTCGAAGAGGAGCAGACGCTTCGTGCGCTTCTCTCCGACGAGTCGTTGCCAGAGCGTTATGCGGCCGACAAGGCCGTTGTGCTTGCCTCATCGGGTGAGTCTGTAGATGTTCCAGCCGACCTTTCGGCCGCGATTATGTCGGCAGTTGAACGCGAAGCCTCAGCCGAAACCGAAAAGAAATATAGCCGCCGTCGGTTTGTGGCATGGATTTCCGCCGCCGCTGCTGTGGCGTTGTTGGCGTTTTTCGGCATCAAGTATATTGCTAACGGAAATGATGACGCGCCAATCGACAAGCCTGCTATAGCCATTAACACAGACAATCCTACGGTTTTACCGCAGGAGGCCGCTGAGCCTGCGGAGGAAAATATTGCCGCAATAGAATCGACGAGCAAGCCGAAAATGCGGAAGCAAGTCGCAGGACATCACAAGCAATTACTCCTGACATCGGCCGAAGATATCGATGATTCTGAGGAAGATATGGTCGAAATGGCATTTGCCGGGCCGCAGGCGACGGCTGAAGAACTTATCGCATACGAACAAGCCGAACTCGCGATGGTGAAGATGACGATAATCCTTGACCGTACTTTTTTGAGAATCGGATACTCTCCAGAATAATAATTTAATAGATATAAGATTATGAAACGTGGTTTATTGACATTGATTTTGACAGTCGCCATCGGTTTGGCGGCAACGGCACAACAATCGCTCGGTCAGATTGTTAAGGCGCAGAATATTGACGGTGTTTCGACAATGACGGTGGGCAAACCGCTGTTCGCGTTGTTGGGCGCCGGTTCGATGGGCGTTGGTGCTATGGACGGTATCAAGTTGGACAATATCATCAACAAACTTGACCGCATCGAGGTGGTCACTACCGAGAAAAAATCGGCAGTAAAGAAACTTCGCAAGTTAATTCAACCGATTTTCAACGACAATAATTATGAAGTGCTGATTGACCTTAAAGAGGACAAAGAACACTCCATGATTGCCATCAAGGAACGTTTTGACGGCAATAACGAAATTGTGATTATCTCCGATGAAGGGAAGGAAATAACCGCCGTGGTGTTTATCGGCACCATCACATTCGAGGACCTTCGTTCCGACCCGAAGGCCGACCCGCTACCCGACCAAATGTCGGCCCCGTCCAGCGAGTCAGAGCCGATTGTCGTCGGAGGGGAAGTCTGACATTACGCATCTATAAACATTCTGTCGTATTTTCGGCCATGTCATGGATATGGCCGAAATTTCTTTTTGCATGAAAAATAGGGTGAATCGGCGAAAAATTTGTAACTTTACAAGTTAAAATAATCGACCGATAAAGTGGCAAAGAAAATAGTTGAAACCCCATTGATGAAGCAGTACTTCGAGATGAAGCAAAAACATCCCGATGCGGTGCTTCTTTTCCGTGTAGGCGACTTTTACGAGACCTTTTCCGACGATGCCATTACGGCGTCGGAAATATTGGGTATCACACTGACGCGTCGGGCCAACGGCGCGGCATCGTCGGTGGAACTTGCGGGATTCCCCCACCATGCTCTCGACACGTATCTGCCGCGGCTTGTGCGCGCCGGCAAGCGTGTGGCAATCTGCGAGCAACTCGAAGACCCGAAGTTGGCAAAAAAACTCGTCAAACGAGGCATTACGGAGTTGATAACCCCGGGCGTGTCGATTAACGACAATGTGCTCAACCATCGTGAGAACAACTTCCTTGCCGCCGTACATTTTGCTCGCAACGGGGCTGTCGGCGTGGCTTTTCTTGACATCTCTACCGGTGAGTTTCTGACTGCCGAAGGCACAACTGCCTATGTTGATAAACTTATTGGCAACTTTATGCCGAAAGAGGTGCTTGTGGAACGAGGCAAACGACGCCAACTCGATGAAGCATTTACGGGGCACTATCTTTCGACCGAACTTGACGATTGGATTTTCACTGAAGAATCGGCTCGCGAACGGCTTTTGAAACAGTTTGAAACGTCAAGTCTCAAAGGTTTCGGCGTGAATGACCTGCGCAACGCGGTTGTGGCGTCGGGCGCAATTCTCCACTATCTTGACATTACTCAACACACCCATATTTCCCACATTGTCAAACTCTCACGTATCGAGGAAGACAACTATGTGCGACTTGACAAATTCACTGTGCGAAATCTCGAACTCCTTGAGAGCGTGGGCGATGGTGGCAAGGCCTTTCTCGACGTGGTTGACCGCACAGTCAGTCCGATGGGCGCGCGAATGTTGCGCCGGTGGGTGCTTTTCCCATTGAAAAACGTCGAGCAAATCAACCGCCGTCTTGACGTTGTTGAATACTTCTTCCGCCATCCCGACGAGCGTGAACAAATCCGTGAATTGCTTGAACAGATTGGCGACCTTGAACGTCTGGTGTCGAAAGTTGCCACACTGCGTATTTCGCCACGCGAGGTGGTGCAACTCAAAAACGCCCTGCTTTCAGTCGCCCCTATCAAGACTATTTGTCAAGCATCGGACCTTGACGCATTAAAGAGCATCGGCGACCAACTCAACGCATGCGAAGCCATTTCTTCGAAAATCGAGAACACTGTGGTGAACGAAGCCCCGACCGCCGTCAATCGCGGCACGGTAATCCGCCAGGGCGTGGATGCCGAACTTGACGAACTTCGTGAAATCGCCTATTCGGGCAAAGACTATCTGCTGAAACTCCAACAACGCGAGAGCGAAATCACAGGTATACCGTCGCTTAAAGTGGCTTTCAACAACGTGTTCGGCTACTACATCGAAGTGACGAACACCCATAAGGACAAAGTGCCGCCGGAGTGGATTCGCAAGCAGACGCTTGTGAACGCCGAGCGCTACATTACCCAAGAACTCAAAGAATACGAGGAAAAAATCCTCGGTGCTGAGGAGAAAATTGCGGCGATAGAATTTCGGCTTTTCAACGCCCTTGTCGCTGAAATCGCTGAATATATTCCCGCTATTCAACTTGACGCCACATTGGTGGCACGCCTCGACTGTCTTAACTCGTTCACGCGGGTGTCGATGGAGAACCGCTACAACCGCCCAGTTGTTGACGATTCTTATGACATTGAAATCATCGAGGGTCGTCACCCTGTCATCGAAAAAGAGTTGCCCATCGGCGAACCGTATATTACCAATACAGTTCGCCTGTCAAACGAAGGCAGCCAAATTCTGATGATTACGGGCCCGAATATGTCTGGTAAGTCGGCATTGTTGCGGCAGACCGCTTTGAATGTGCTGATGGCGCAAATCGGTTGCTTTGTCGCCGCCGAAAGCGCGAGAATTGGCATCGTCGATAAGATTTTCACACGCGTGGGAGCAAGCGACAATATTTCGCTCGGCGAATCGACGTTTATGGTGGAAATGAACGAGGCCGCCAACATCCTCAACAACATGAGCAAACGTAGCCTCATTCTTTTCGACGAATTGGGACGCGGCACATCCACCTACGACGGCATTTCAATTGCATGGGCTATCGTGGAGCACATTCACGAATATCGCGGAATCCATCCGAAGACGCTTTTCGCAACCCACTATCACGAACTCAACGAAATGGAAGGCTCATTCTCGCGAATTGTCAACTACAACGTTTCGGTAAAAGAAATTGACGGCAAGGTCGTGTTCCTCCGCAAACTGAAACGCGGCGGCAGTGAGCACTCCTTCGGTATCCATGTGGCGAAACTTGCAGGTATGCCGCCGTCGATTGTAGAGCGTGCGAACGACGTTCTTCACCATCTTGAGGCCAACAGCGACCGCGAAATTGTCAGCAAGAATCTTGGCGACGTCGCTGACAGTCTTGAAGGTATCCAAATGTCTCTGTTCCAACTTGATGACCCCGTGTTGAGCCAAATCCGCGACCAAATACTTGGACTTGACATCAACAACCTTACCCCTATGGCGGCGCTCAACAAACTTAACGAAATCCGTTCAATTTTGACAGGAAAAGAATAGACGCGTATGAAACAGAAACTTCCACGACGAATAGCAGTGAAAATCGGCAGCAATGTCCTGACGCGCCCCGACGGACATCTTGACGTGACGCGCGTGTCTTCACTCGTCGACCAGATTGCCGCTTTGCGCTCGAAAGGGATTGAGGTGATAGTGATTTCGTCGGGTGCAGTGGCTTCGGGACGCGGAGAATTGACTGTTACGAAACGGCTCGACACCGTGTCGGCACGCCAACTATATAGTGCCGTCGGTCAGGCGAAACTCATCAACCGCTATTTTGAATTGTTCCGCGAACATGGACTGTCGTGCGGCCAAGTGCTGACGATGAAGGAGAATTTCTCCGACCGCCAGCATTATCTTAATCAGAAAAACTGTTTCGAAGTGATGCTTGCCAACGATGTAATCCCCATCGTCAACGAAAATGATACCGTTTCGGTCACCGAACTGATGTTTACCGACAACGACGAACTCTCGGGTCTTATAGCAGCGATGATGAATGTCGACAGGCTTATAATCCTGAGCAACATCGACGGAATCTACGATGGCGACCCTGCCGACCCTTCATCGCATGTTATTGCCGAAATCGGTCCTGACGACGACATCAGCAAATATATCCGCCATACGAAATCCACGGCGGGCCGTGGTGGAATGACCACCAAATACAACATCGCACGACGCACGGCTTCTGACGGCATCGCAGTGACGATTGCCAACGGTCGCCGTGACGGAATTCTCGTCGATTTGCTGACGGGCAAAAACGTGCCTTCGACCACATTCCTCGCCGCCGCCGAGTCGCCATCAAGTGTGAAAACCTGGATTGGCCATAGCGAAGGTTTTGCTAAAGGAGAAATTCATGTCAACGAAGGAGCAGCCAATGCTATTCTTAACCACCCCGGCACGAGCCTTTTGCCGATAGGTGTGGTAAAGGTCATGGGACAATTCGAAAAAGACGATATTGTCAGGGTTGTGAATCCCGAAGGTCAAGTTATTGCTCTCGGCCGTGTGGGTTGCAACTCCGCAAAGGCCACCGAATCGGCAGGCAAGCGAGGCTCTCGTCGTCCGTTGATTCATACCGACTACATTTATATTATTTAGAATTTGGGATTTATGGATTCAATTCGTTCTTTATTGATTTCGGCGCGCCGCGCTTCTGCGGCAATAAATAGGCTTTCTTCAGAGACAATCGACAAGGTGATTCGCGATGTTGCCGATGCGGTGGACAAGTATATCCCCGTTATCCTTACCGCCAATTCGCTTGATTTGGGCAGAATGGACCGCAATAATCCTAAATACGACCGTCTGAAACTTACCGAACAACGTCTGCACGACATCACTTCCGATATGCGGAATGTTGCGTCGCTACCGTCGCCTCTTGGCATAACGCTTAAAGAGTTTGAAAGGCCAAACGGGATGAAAATCCGCAAAGTGTCGGTGCCTTTCGGTGTGATAGGCGTCATCTACGAGGCTCGGCCGAATGTTACTTTCGATGTGTTCTCGCTCTGCTTTAAGGCGGGAAGCGCATGCTTGCTAAAAGGCGGGAGTGATGCTGCCGACACAAATGCCGCCGCAGTGGCAATCCTCCGTCAAGTGCTGATTGACAACGATATCGACCCGTGTGCTGTAACGCTATTGCCCGCCGACCATGACGCTACGGCGCAGATGCTCCGTTCGCCTGAATATATCGATTTGATTATACCGCGCGGCGGACGCGCGCTAATTGACTTTGTGCGTAGCCATTCGCTTGTTCCCGTAATTGAAACTGGTGCGGGAGTGTGTCACACCTATGTCCATTCTTCGGCGCGGCTTGATATCGCTCGCGACCTTGTGCTCAATGCCAAAACTCGTCGCGTCAGCGTTTGCAATGCCCTCGATTGCCTCGTTATCGACCAAAGCCGACTTTCTGACCTTGCGGCGATTTGCGAACCGCTTGCGGAACACAATGTCGAAATATACGCCGATTCAGCCTCTTTTGCCGCTTTGAACGGTGCATACCCCCACCTTCGTCGCGCTTCGGCAGAGGATTTCGGACGCGAGTGGCTTGATTACAAGATGTCGATTGCAACCGTCGCCGACCTTGACGATGCTATACGTTTTATCTCCGACCGTACGTCGCATCATAGCGAGGCGATTGTCGCCACTGACAAAGAGGCAATTGACCGTTTCCAGCGTGAAATTGACGCCGCCTGTGTCTATGCCAATGTTTCAACGGCCTTTACCGACGGCGCTCAGTTCGGCTTTGGTGCGGAAATAGGCATTTCCACCCAAAAACTCCATGCTCGCGGTCCGATGGCGCTCCCAGAAATCACCACCTACAAATATCTCATCACAGGCGAAGGCCAAACGAGGAAGAGTTAGGAATATGGAATTGAATGCGCATAATAAGGCTGAGTTTCCGCCGGCACACACTGCGGAGCATTTGCTGAACGGCACGATGGTGAAGATGTTCGGTTGTCCGCGGTCGCCACGCGCTCATGTCGAGCGTACGAAGTCGAAACTTGACTATCCGTTCGACCGACCTTTGACCGACGATGAAATCCGCGAGGTGGAACGCCGAGTGAATGAGCAAATAGCCCGCGACTTGCCCGTCGTTATGGAGTTTATGCCTGTCGAGGAGGCTGCCCGCCAGTTCAACCTCGAGCGTCTGCCCGATGATGCTTCATCTACGGTGCGAATTGTGCGAATAGGCGACTACGATGCCTGTCCATGTATCGGCACCCACGTTGCCCACACGGCAGAAATAGGCGAATTCCGCATCACGTCCTCGCGCTATGCCGATGGTTGGCAGCGCCTCGTTTTCCGATTGACACTTCCCGAATAAAACTAATAGATATGCTTATACAAGTCACAGACATCCACAAGTCGTACGACACCCTTGAGGTGCTTAAAGGAATTGATTTGACTATCGCTGAGCGCGAAATTGTGTCGATTGTCGGCCCGAGTGGTGCGGGCAAAACCACCCTGCTCAATATTATCGGCAGTCTTGAACGTCAGGACAAAGGCAAGGTGCTGATTGACGGCACCGACCTTTCAACGATGCGTGAGCCTGTGTTGGCACGCTTCCGCAACCGTAATATCGGTTTCGTTTTCCAGTTTCACCAGTTGCTTCCAGAGTTTAATGTGGTTGAGAATGTGGCTATCCCCGCATTGATTGGCGGAACTCCGTCGAAAGCGGCCTATGACCGTGCCCGCGAACTTATCGACTATCTCGGGCTTAAAGAACGAGCCGACCACAAGCCGAACGAACTATCGGGCGGCGAACGGCAGCGTGTGGCAGTGGCGCGCGCATTGGTGAATAGTCCGAAAGTGGTGTTGGCCGACGAACCATCGGGAAGCCTTGACAGCCAAAATCGTCAGCAACTCCATCAACTTTTCTTCGACCTCAGAAAAGATTTCGGGCAGACATTCGTAATCGTTACCCATGACGAATCGCTTGCCGCCACTACCGACCGCACAATCCATCTTTCCGACGGTCGTGTGACATCAATTACATCGAACGCGAAGTGAATCACTTTAAAGTGACTGAATCGACGGTGATAGCCACTTGGAATGGAGTGGATTGCGCCCGTGGACGTCGGCTACGGATGTAGTAGTAGGATTTTTGTGTGTCGAATGATTTTATCGACAGTTGACGTGTGGTACCTGAAGGAATGCTGCAATCGACTGTAACCGTGCGCGAATTGAATACACGGTCGGCAATGTCGATATAGTTGATTGTTAGCGTAATCGACGAAATCCGTCGTGACAATTTGTTGGTGACGAGAAATGTCTCTTTTACGGAGTAGAGCGGTTTGTCAAATCCGCGCACTTCTACCGAATCCGTGCTGACAGAATCAACGACAGTCAAATCAGATTTTACCGTGGACAGTTTTACAGATTCCGATTTCGGCTTGAGGTTGGTTCGCGTGGTCTTGACGGTTTTTGCCGAAGCCGAAGTTGCAATCAACGTGGCGAGTATTATGATAAGGCGAATTTTCATAGATAGATGGGGTTAGATGGCTGAGGCGGTGCTGGATACACTCTAACGCAACCGTCAAGGTCGTCAGGACGGTGGTCGCGATATGATAGGCCAAGCCGATATGCGTAAGGGATAAGACGCAAGAGATTGACCGACAATTTGGCTTTTACGGGTTTGATGGTCAATCGTGCGTTTTTAAGAGTCAAAATAAATTTTTTCGGGCGGTCAAGGTTCATCGACGAGAGGTTGAAGTGGGTAAAGATATCCGCTTCGAATGTGTCGGGCTTGACGGTTGAATGGATTTTTGCCATCACCGAGCCGGGGAGCAGTGCACGCTGAGGCGAATCAATCACAATCATTTTATATGAAGGAAGTCCCGTCGTTGTCGGGTCTTTTTCGATTGCTACGAGTGCGCCGTCCTCGCCCGTAAATTGCCATACGCCTTCTATTGCGTCGAGAATTTTATCCGACATCCGTTGCGTGACCTTTTCCACCGAGTCGTAGTCGCCGGCGTTCGCGGTCAAAGCGAGCGGGAGGAGAAAAAGCACAATATGACGGAGGACAGAACGCATTATTTTACTTTTGTCGAAAACTTGTAAGAGAGGCCGAAACTGAGGATTTCTTTGAATTGCCAAAGTTTCCATTTGCTATCTTGGGCGGGCTCGACCGAAGAGTCGTAGCGAAGATGGGCGAAAATGCGGGTTGACAGGTAGCGGTTGATGGAAAATTCGAGGTCGTTTTCCCAGTCTCCTAAAACGTAATGGTAGTTTGTGAAGAAGAATAGTCGGGAAGAATAGGTGATGTTTTTAGCCAAATTCCACTTGATTTTCAATTCTGCACTTGAACCGAATTGATTGACGTATTTGTGTGGAGGCTCAATGCCGAAGTCAGCGGGATTTATGTCGTGACATATACAAGTTTTCAAGTTATACGAGAAAGGCGCAAGCGATGCGTCGGCGGTGAAAGTCTTTTTGGCGTTGACATGTTTGTAGGTCATACCGACACCAACATTCAGTTCGCCGGGGGACAAGAACGCGGCAGTGACGTCGTGCTGATTCGGCTTAAAATTCTTGAGCAATGGCGTTTTGAAGTCGACGCTAATCGAGTAGAACCACTTCTTTTTGAACGCGTTGACGCCGAATTTCGTATTAAATTGGAAGAGGTCTTCGCTTATGTTGATGTCGTGGATTGAATCGGTGGGAGCGTTGTTGACGGCAAGTTTGTATTGGATTGTTGTGTCGAATAGCAGGTTTGGATAGAAATTCTGATTAAGTTTAATGTTGTGGAAGAGGTATAGAATTGCGTTGAGGTTGTTGTTGCCGCCCTGATACCAGTTTGGAGATATATATGCCTGCGAGAATTGGAGCGCATAGTTGATGTCGTGGAGCCAGTTGTGGCGCTTGAATTCCGTTGCTATGTCGGTGGATAATTCATTCATATTGACGGGCCCGACGCTGACCGAAACTTTTGTTTTTTCAAGGTCGGGCTGTCCTGAGAATTTTTTCGGCGGGCGTTTCATCAGCGATGCCACATATTTGACGTCGGCCGCATGCTTGATGAGGTAGTTTTGCTTAACGCGGTCGAGGTAATCGGCTTGATTCACTTGGCGTTCGAGCCATTGCGCCGATTCGGGCAATATGGATTTTTTCGGTGCGAATATTTGTGTGGAATCGATGGGCTCGAAAAAGCGATAGCCGTCGAAAATCGGGGTAGTAAAGAATGTCAGCGGCAACGGCAGAGGTTCGAAGGGTGTTGCGGCGACAGTGTCGGTTGCGACACTGTCAGCGACCACGGCATCGTCGGTTTGTGCCGACAGGGGCAGAGCCGAGATGAGCATTGAAGCGAGCAGGATTGATATGATTCGTTTCATTTCGTGTTCAAATTTAGTCGTTCAACAAATTAGGGCGCAGTCGGCGAGTTCGTTCAAGTGATTGCTCATGACGCCAATCGTCGATTTTGGCCTGATTGCCCGAAAGCAGAATTTCGGGCACACGCCAGCCCTTATATTCAGCGGGGCGGGTGTAGATTGGCGGTGCGAGGAGATTGTCCTGAAAGGAGTCGGAGAGGGCGCTTTGTTCGTCGCCGATGGCCCCCGGGATAAGGCGTACAATTGCGTCGGCGATAATAAGCGCCGGCAGTTCGCCGCCTGTGAGCACATAGTCGCCTACGGTGATTTCGCGTGTGATAAGATGTTCGCGGATGCGGTAATCGACGCCTTTGTAGTGTCCGCAGAGGATAATGATGTTGTTGAGCAGCGACATACGGTTTGCCATCGGTTGGGTGAACTGTTCGCCGTCGGGCGAGGTGAAAATCACTTCGTCGTAGTCGCGTTGTTCTTTGAGGTGGGCTATGGCGCGGTCAACGGGCTCAATTTGCATCACCATTCCGGCTTCACCGCCGAAAGGATAGTCATCGACTTTGCGATGCTTATTGAGGGTGTAGTCGCGGAGGTTGTGCACCACAATCTCGGCGAGGCCTTTGTCCTGTGCGCGTTTGAGTATGGAACAGCCCAACGGCGATGTGAGCATTTCGGGCAATACTGTCAGCAAGTCGATTCGCATCATTCATTCGTTTTAATCTACAAAAGTAGTCAAAATCCGCCCACAATGCAAGACCTGCGCCTTAAAACCGCCCGAACTGGCTAAGGAAACATCTTTTTGCCGAAAATCTCACAATTTTTTCAGCGGAAAATGCCGAATTCCTCACAATTTGGGAAAATTTTTGTGTCGGCGGAAATTTTTTGCGCTAATGTTGCCAACCTCCAAAATATTCCTTACCTTTGTTGATTGAACCCCAAAACCGTTCAGACGATGAGAATTGTGGTGCAGCGCGTGAAAAAGGCTTCGGTGGAAATCGCCGGAGAGAAGCATGCCGAAATCGGCCAGGGCTTGCTCGTGTTGGTGGGCGTCGAAACGGGCGACACGCATGACGATGCCATCTGGCTTGCCGCCAAAACCGCCGCATTGCGAATCTTCGACAACGATGAGGGGGTAATGAACCGCTCGGTGATTGACGTTGACGGCGAAGTTCTCGCCGTGAGCCAGTTCACATTGACGGCATCGACACGCAAGGGCAATCGCCCGTCGTATATCCGTGCCGCCGGCCATGACACCGCTGTGCCTCTTTATGAGGAATATTGCCGCCTTGTCGAGGAGGCCACAGGCAAGAAGGTGGGCCGCGGAGTGTTCGGTGCCGACATGCAGGTGGCTCTCGTCAACGACGGTCCGGTGACAATAATAATCGACTCACATTTACGCGAATGAAAGAAAACCTGACGTTACGCCAAGCCCAACACGATGTCGACCGATGGATTCGAACGGTCGGTGTCCGCTATTTCTCTCCGTTGACGAATATGGCGGTTTTGACGGAGGAGGTGGGCGAAGTGGCCCGCGCGATGTCGCGGCTCTACGGCGACCAATCGCCGAAAGAGGGCGAAAATCTCGACCTCGCCGACGAGTTGGCCGACGTGATGTGGGTGGTGATGGCCATCGCCAACCAGACGGGCGTGGATTTGACCGAGGCTTTTCAGAAAAATCTCGAGAAGAAAACCGCCCGCGACTCCCAACGTCATTCTAATAATCCTAAATTAACTTGAATATATAAATTCCTTAACACCTTAAAGTTATGTCAGACAAATATCATCACATTATCGAAGAAAGCAAAGTCGTCGCCGACGACGCAGCAGTCAGCGCAGCAGTTGAAAAAATTATCGCCGAACATTTCGACGAGAACAACAATGCTGACGTTTACAAATTCTTGTTCAACACCATCGACTTGACCACACTCAACGCCACCGACTCAAATCAATCGGTTGCGAAATTCGTTGGCCGCGTAAATGCCTTCGACGAAGAATATCCCCAATTGAAGAATGTAGCCGCAATATGCGTATATCCCTGCTTCGTGCCCATCGTCCGCGCCGTTCTTGAGGTTGCCGACGTGGAAGTGGCATCGGTCAGCGGCGGATTCCCCTCGTCGCAGACATTCCCCGAAGTGAAAATCGCCGAAACGTCGCTTGCTGTCGAAGCAGGAGCCGACGAAATCGACATCGTGTTCAACGTAGGCGAATATCTCGACGACGATTATGAAAGCCTTTGCGACGAAATCCAAGAGCAGAAAGAGGCCTGCCGCGACTCGCTTTTGAAAGTGATTCTCGAAACCGGCGCTTTGAAGCATGCTGAGGATATCCGCAATGCCTCAGTCCTTTCGCTCTACTCCGGCGCTAACTTCCTCAAAACATCGACCGGCAAAGGCTATCCCGGCGCATCGCTCGAAGCCGCCTATGTCATGGCTCAATGCATCAAGGAATATTACGAGAAAACAGGCACCAAGGTCGGTTTCAAAGCCTCGGGAGGCGTTTCCACCACCGAAGATGCCGTAAAATATTATACAGTAATCAAAGAAGTGCTTGGCGAGGAATGGCTCACCAACGAATTGTTCCGTATCGGTGCGAGCCGTCTTGCCAACAACCTCCTCTCCGACATCGTCGGCGAAGAGATTAAATTCTTCTAACCCTTAAGCAATTATGGATTATTGGGTAATCATAAGAATTGGAGAAAAACCTAAAGGCCCGTACAGCATCGACGAGGTCGTTAACCTGCCGTTGAGTCCTGAATCGCTTGTTTGGCACACGGGGCTTAGCGAGTGGCTGCCCGCCACGTCGTTCGACGAAATCAAGGGCATCTTCGAGGAAGAGCCCGAGGCCGCCGAACCTGCCGCCGAGGCCTCTTTGGCCGAGGAAGCCCCTGCTGAAGTGCCTGCCGCTGAGGAATCGGAGCCTGCCGAGACAGTGGCTGAAGAAGTAGTCGAAAGCGATGAAGCGCAGGCCGAAAACGAAGTGGCTGACGAACCCGCTGTCGCTGAGGAAAAAACGGATATTCCGCCGATTCCCGTAATGCCGCCGGTGTTCCGCCCGGGCAATTCCCGAACGCAAGCCCAGACGGCCCAACAACCACCGCAATTCCACGCGGCTCAACAGCAACCGCTACCTCAGCAACCGCTGCCGCAGCAGGAAAAGCCCGAGTGCCCGCCCACATATCTTGCGTGGTCGATAGTGTTTACCATCGTGTGCTGCTGGCCTTTCGGAATCGTGGGCATTATCTTCGCCATTTTGACGCGCACTCGTTTCAACCGAGGCAACTATAAGGGCGCGAAAAAGGCATCGGAAGTGGCTGAATGGATGTGTATTCTCGCATTCACGTTCGGACTGGTGTTCTGGCCTCTCAAGTTGATTTCTCTTTGAGACGCAGCGTTGTTCTGATAGTGCTTGCCGTAGTGGCGGCCGTTGTCGGTGTCGTGGTCTATTCTGCCTACGACCCTTCGGCGTCGCAACTCTTTCCGAAGTGCATTTTCAAATCGCTGACGGGCTACGATTGCCCGGGATGCGGTTCGCAACGTGCCATCCATTCGCTTCTCCATGGCGACATCGCCGCCGCTTTCGGCTACAATGCGATGCTCGTCTGCTCGATTCCCTATCTTATTTTGCTCATCTATGCGGAGTTGTTCCGCAAGAAAGTTCCGCGACTCCACTCCGCGTTGACCTCTGTCACGGCTGTGCTCATCATCTTGGCATTGGTCATCCTCTGGTGGGTGGGACGCAACATTTTCCATGTCTGATATCGCATTATGAAGGAAATAGTATTCGCCACCAACAACACACACAAACTCTCCGAACTCCGCGGCATCGTAGGCTCGCGGGTGAAAATCCTTTCGCTCGCCGATATCGGTTGCCACGAAGAGATTCCCGAAACGGGCACGACGCTCGAAGAAAATTCCGCCCAAAAGGTGCAGTTCATCGCGTCGCGTTACGGTCGCGACTGCTTCGCCGACGACACCGGTCTTTTCGTCGAGGCCCTCGGCGGCTTGCCCGGCGTGCATACTGCCCGCTTTGCCGGCGAACACGCCACGAGCGACGACAATGTGGATTTGCTGCTCTCGCGCATTGAAGGCGAGGCGAACCGCAAAGCATATTTCAAAACCGTTGTCTCGATTATCTCTAACGGCGAACTTCACCAGTTTGAAGGCCGTATCGACGGCGAAATCACCGCCGCACGAATCGGCACCGACGGCTTCGGCTACGACCCCGTTTTCCGCCCCGACGGTTATGACAAAACTTTTGCCCAACTCGGCGTCGACGTGAAAAACCGTATCAGCCACCGCGCCATCGCTTCACGCAAACTCGTCGATTGGATTGAACGCAACTATGCCGACACGGAAATGCGGCGTGTGCTTTTCCACTCCACGATTTTCGGGCCTATCCATAGCCGACGCCTCGGCACTTCGCTGGGCATCAACCTGCTTCCCGACGACGGTAAAACGTGCAGTTTCGACTGCGTTTATTGCGAGGCGGGGTGGAACGCCCAAGGGTGCGGCACGACAGGGTTGCCGTCGCGTGCCAAAGTGGCTCAGATGCTTGAGGACCGTTTCCGGCAGATGGCCGAGAACGACGAACATCTCGACGTTATCACTTTTTCGGGTAACGGCGAACCTACGCTTCACCCTGATTTCGCCGCCATTGTCGATGACGTTATCGCCTTGCGTGATTTCTTCGCCCCCGAGGCGAAAGTGTCGGTGCTGTCGAACGCCACTTTCGCCGACCGCGAAAATGTGGCGCAAGCACTTCGCCGCGTGGACAATAACATTCTCAAACTCGATTCGGCGATTACCGCTACGCTAAGGAAAATTAACCGGCCGAACGCGTCGTCGTTCACCGCCGAGAAGGCTATCGAAAACTGCAAGGCGTTCGCCGGACAGTGCATCATTCAGACGCTCTTGCTTCGTGGGGAGTGGGCAGGCGAACATTTCGACAACACCACCGACGAGGAAATCGCGGCGCTTATCGACGCCTATCGCCTTATCAAGCCGCAAGGCGTGATGCTCTATTCCATCGACCGTGCCACGCCCGCGCCCGACCTTGTAAAAGTCACGCCCGAAGAAATCGCGGCAATTGCCGCCCGAGTCACCGCCGCAGGAATCCGAGTTTATTAATTAGAAATTAGGAGTGAGAAATGAACTGGGCATTCATTGTACGAGACAGTGTCTCGCAATACAATAACGGGAGAGGATTATAATGTTGAAAGTTTAAAGTGTTTTGCCCCGCAAAAAAAGGGCGGCTCGCGATGGAGTCGCCCTTCTTTTGTGGGAGGGGTTGATTATTTGAACTTCTTCCAAGCGACGTTCCAGATGGCTACGCGGTCTTTGTTGGAGGCTGCGGCCGAGGGGCTGAGGTTGTCGAACTGGATGATGAAGTCTTTATCCACACTGCCTTCGTAAACGTATTCGTAGGCCGTTTGCTTTGCAGGGTTCTCGACGGTAATCACTTTTTCGTCAAGTTTTGCGAACGAACCACCAACGACGGCAAATAATGTCATCTTGAAACTCAACTTTGTGTCGGTGTAGGGCAGACCGTAGTTGAATTTGATTGCGGAGAATCCGCCCGAGATTGCAGGCGAGACAATCGAGCCGGGATTGTTGGTGTTACCTGTCATACAAGCGGCGAGGACTGTCGGGTCGGACGAAATGAAGTGGAATGCGGGGTTGGAGCCCGGGTCGGCGGCAGAGCCGGAGAGGATGCACGAGAACACGGCTTTCCAGCCTGAAGTGGTGGAGTAGAACGTGTCGGCGGTTCCGTACTTGGAGTTTGCCTTGCCGCCGTTGAAGGTGTTGAAGTCGGCATATACCCAATCATCCACTGGTGGTTCGGGCGTGTCGCCTGTGTAACTTAGCGGAATAAGTTGCGGATTGTTCTTGTTGACGGCAACGACGCCTGTAACGGTGTAGGTGCCGGCAGGAACTGAGGCAAGGGTGTAGGTGTTGTAGAGGTTGAATTCCACACCGTTCACTTTGCCGGTGAATGCCGCTTTTTCGCCAGGCGTTGCGGCTGCGAACACAACGTCCTTCATCACTACGACTTTCGATTGGTTGTCAACCGTCACGAACGATGCGTCGCCGCTGAAGTAGTTGACTTCGGCCGTGCCCGTAGATGCGGGCATTGCGTTGAGGTCGTTCGGGATGATTTCAATCAAGCCGTTGTAGTTTTGGACCTTAGCCTCCCAGCCTGCGGGAATGATTTGGCCTTTTTCGTAAGGCGTTGCAATTTTGCCGTAAATCAAACTGTAGGATGTGCCGTCGGTAACGTAGGTGTAGCGTGCATCTACGGAACTGAAGTATGTGACGGTCATCGGGAAGTTGACTTTAACGACGGTTTTGTTGTCTTTGCCTGTCTTTGTGTATAGGTCGGCGATAGACGTTGCGTCGCCACCGGGTGCTGGAGGTTCGGGGGTGTCGCCGTCGAGGACATAGTCGTCGACAGATTTGACACCTGTTTGGCCGAAGTATTTCTCAATCGAGCCGTGGAGTTTAACCACCTTGCCAAGGTTGCCCGGGTTGTCCATAAGGTTGAGGGCCGTACGGATATTGCCAGTAGGCAACTGGATGGGCAAGCACTTGGTGTAGTCGGTTTCGTCGGCAGAGGAGGCAATCAACATGTTAGATGCCGATGTTGCGGGAACGTCGAAGTGTGCTCCGTCGGCGAGGGTCATACCTTCAACCCAACCGACGATGTAGCCGGTTACCCAAGCGGTGCCGGTGGCTGTGCCGCCTTGGACTTGAGCCACGTTGTAGGGCTTCTCTTTCGAGCCGTCGCCAGGAGCCGAGGGATTGCCGCCCGGGTCGACGCCTTCAATCTTGAATTCGGACACTGTGCCCTTATTGCCCGTTATGCCGAATACGCCCATGAAGGTCTCGAGTCGGCCGAGGACTTGGATTTCGCGTTTGAGCAGTTCGGGATGGTCCTTCAAGTTACCGTATTCGCGGAACTTGGAATCTTGCGGGAGAGCGATGACGAGACACGACTTGATGTCCTTCGTGTCGGGCGTTGCGCCGATGACGAGGGTATTTGCCAATGTTGTCGGGGCTGTCCATTCGATTTGGTCGTTAGAGGTGATTTCTTCGACTTCGGGAGCGACAGCACCTACGATATAACCTTTAACCCAGCCGGAAGCGCCGGAGTTTTGGAGTTCGATGGCTTGGTCGACGGAGTAGGGGTTGTCTTCCGTTCCAGGCGTGAGCGTCGGGTTGCCGAAGTTCATGCAGTCGGAGATTGAGCGGAGCAAAAGTTGCCATTGGCTGCCGTAGTAGGAAAGGATACCGCAAACGTCGCCGACACCTTCGTTCTTTTCAGTTTTGGGGTCGTCGTAGGGCAACACATCGTTATAGAATTTGGCGTAACCGGAGTTTCGAACGAGAATCGAAGCGCCGTTTTCGTCAACGAGTGTGCGGTTGGCGGTGACTTTCTGTTGGTCGACGAATTTGAGTTTGCCGTCGGCGCCCTCAAAGTGGACGTTGTTGAAGCGGACGAGTTGTCCTTGCCATTTGCGGAGTCCGGCAGCGTCGGTTTCGAGGCCGGGGATTGTGGCTGTGATAGTGTCGACTTTCGACGGTGCGGGCAGGTCGTTAAGTTCGGAGTGTGCCTTGAAGAATTCGAGGGGCATGAAAGTTGCTTCCCATGCGTCGCGATAGACTTCGGGGAATCCGAGTTGTTGCAGGCCGTTGTATTTGCCGAGATACATGTCGGTCAAGTCGATGACGATTTCTTGGCCGATGCGGTAGTAGTTATACAACGAGTTGGCGTTGATTGACATAACGAGGGCTGCGGTGTTGTCCTGGATGACGAGGCTTTTGTAGATGTTGCCGTCTTCATCCGAAGATATCACGCGACCTGCGATGATGACGTGTTTCCCTTCATCGGTCAACTTGACGGTGTCGATGTAGTTTGTGGCATCGTCCCAATATTTCTCCTTTACCTCGAGGATTGTCGAGTTAGGAGTCTTCGTGGCTTGGGGCGCCTGCAGCACTGGGTTGTCAAAACTATCTTGACATGCTGTAGCGCCTAAAAGCGCGCAAAGCGTTAATCCGAAAAATAATTTGATATGTTTCATTTTAAGACTGTTTTGACTGGTTATTATCTCAATGTGATTCGTTTGTAGAGTTTAGTCTTCACGTAGGCATCGCCTCCGGCCGAAATCGTGGCTTCGTCGTAAGCGCCGAATGAGGACTTGTCGGTAAACAGGCGCCAAGCCTTGTTCTTTTCAAGGTTGACAATGTTCACGAAGCCGGAGCCGTCGTAGGTTGGTGCCAGTTCCCACTTCTCGCCTTCGCTGGGGATGTTGGCATCGACGTTGAAGTTGTTGTAGGTGCCAGTCATGTAGTAGTAGCGTGAATTGACCACATCCTGCATATAGACTACGGGGAAGTTCATTGCCATACCGGGCACTTTCGTGAGGATGAATTCGAGGCTTTCGTCGGCCTTCAAGTAGCCTGTTGTTTCTTCGATGGTGACGCCTGTCTGTCCGGGCCATCCGTAGGTTTTTCCTGACGGGATGGGAGTCACGGCCTGGTCGCCAGCCACGATAATGTAGTGTGCTCCCGATTCGAAGGGCACGCTGTCGAAGTTGACAAGTTCGTAGGTTGCGGTTTCGACAGGTGTCGGCGGTTGAATTCCGCTCTTCTTGCCTACGAGGATGTTGTCAATACCGATGGTCTTCGAAGCCGACGAGGTCGATGAAGTATAGACGAATGCGAGGTAGCCGACATCCATGCTTACTCCAGCCTTCGAGAAGAGGTCGGGAATTGAGATGTCGCCGGTGTTGATGAATTCGCTTGTTCCGATTTGAGCCACAGGAACAGTCACTTTCTTCGTTGCCGATGCGGGGTCGTCGGTGTCCATGATATAGACGCCGAGTTTGGAATCGCCGGTATAAAGTTCTTGAGCGGCGAAACTCAACACTTTGTCGGTCATGTTCTTGAAGTCGAGCGGCGGAGTGACGAGCCATGCTTCGTAGCCGTTGACGTCGGTGCCCTTGTAAGCGGTGCAGGCAATGTACTTGTTGTTGTCGAATTCGTTGACATACCAGTCTTTGTTGCCTTTGACCATGTAGGAGCGCCAGCCGACGAGAACTGTCGGGGTGTCGTATTTGCTGTATGCTTCGAAGTTTTCTTCGAGCAATGTTGTCGGGTCAACAACGATTGGCGGGTTGGGGTCTTGGCCGTCGAAGTCGAAGCAGTCGGAAGCGTCGCGCAGGAGAATTTGCCAGTCGCTGCCGTAGTAGGAAAGAATACCTCTAACCTTACCGGTACCGAACGGGAGGGTTTCGCCAGCGAAGGTGGCATATCCGGAGTTGCGGACGATGATAGTATTGCCGTCTTTGTCCTTGAGGGTGCGGTTGGTGTTGCTTGTACCTTCGGCGAAGGTGGCTTTACCGCCGTCAACGAAATAGACGTCGTCAAGTTCGACGTAAAGCGACTGGAGCAGGCATTGGTTCAGGCCCGGCTCTTTGGATGCGTTGATTTCGGCGAGAGTCAACTTTGTAGGCTTAAGTAGATTCGGCTCGGGCAGACCGTCGAATTCGACGCGTGCCGCGAAGTCATCCTTGTCCATGAAGGTGATTGTCGGGTTGTTGTTGTACGAACCCAAATCACCGACTTGCATCAAGCCGTTGTATTTGCCAATCCATGCGCCTTTAAGGCCGATGACAACTTTTTGGCCCAATTTGAAGTCGGCATTGAGTTTGTTGTTGTTGACGGAGAAGGAGATGGCTCCGGTTTCGTCTTCAATCGTGATTGATTTGTAGATGTTGCCGGAAGTATCGTCGGAAGTGATAACACCCTTGATGTACTCTTCATCGCCGATTTCTTTGGCGGCATTGCCGTCGTTAGTCCAATTGCTCTTCTTGAAGTCGGCAATTGTTGTTGTTGCCTCGTGGTCGGGCGTGGGAAGCACGATGGGCGGACGGTCGAATTCTTCGTCGCAGGAGAACGACGTCGCTGCAACCACTCCCAAGAGCAACATGCTAATATATGATTTCAAACTTTTCATATTCGTAGTTTTAATGAATTGTTAAACATTAGGAGATGGTTGAATTAGAAACGTATGCCCATATTGAGGAAAAGACGTATACCCTGAGAATACATGTACTTGTTGGGGTAACGTTCCATGTCGTAGTTCGTGTAGTCGAAACGTCCCTGTTGGTAACCTGTGGCCATCACATTTCGGTTGTTGAGGATGTTGTTGATTGACAGGTTGAAGTTGAGCGAGGGGCCGTTGCGGAAATTTAGGATTTTGCCCACCGAGCAGTTGAGGAGGAATGCGGAATTCAATTTTTCCTGAGTTCCGATTTCTTCGATTTTCGCGAGAAGCGCTTCAACGTCGGTGACGTGTTTCCAAAGTTCGGTTTTTGCTTCGTGGCGAACTGGTGAGAGTGTCACGTAAGCGTCGTCGAGGAAGGTGCAGTTGACGTTGAAGAACCATGATTTGGGTGCTTGCCAGTCGATGCCGAAGTTGAATGCCGTCTGCGGGGTGCTGCCCACGAAGAAGTTCTTCAAATAAACGACTTGGGTGGTATCGGGCATAACGCCGTTTTCATAGGAGCGAACACCCATCGGGCGGTTCTTGTAGCGGTAACTGCTGATTGTTCCGGCAAGTTGAGCGGTGACTGACGGGGTGATTTTGTAACCCAAACCGATTTCAATTCCTTTGTGGACTTTTTTGACGCCGCGGAGCACGTAGTTCATATATGTCGAGTATTGGTCGTCGTAGAACGATGTGCGCTCGTTCACGTCGAACATTCCAATCCAGTAACCGGTGACGGCACCGCGGAAGCGGCGGAAGTTCCAAACATAGGAGAGGTCGACTCCCGTGAGGCGTTCGGAAGTAAGTCCCGAAATAGCGTCGTCCTTGATACGCGGCGAGATGTAGGCGTATTCATAGAGCGGGGCGCGGGTTTCGTATTGTGCGTTGGCACGGAGGTGGGTGCGTCCGTTGATTTTATAGGTTGCGCCCAACTTCAAAGCGGCGTTGTCGAAGCGGTGGGTTGCGCCCTTGCCGTAAGAATTGTCGGGAGCGCGGCCGTTGCGCATCTTGCCGTCGCGTTGGAATTGAGTGTAAGAAATCTTAAAGCCGAAGTTGACATCCCAGTGGCGGGTGTTGATATTGTTCTGCAACCAAGCGTAAGCCTGAATGGCGTTGATGTTGTAATCGTAGCCGAAACGGTCGCCTACACCGACTTTGCGGTTGGGGTTGTTGAGGTCGTTTTGCATCATATCCGGGTTGTCGGGGAAGTCGCGCTCGGAATAGTTATCGACGTCGAGCCAGTATTCAGCGCCGAGAAGGTCGCGGATGGTTTTGTAGTACGACGATTGGGTATAGTTGATGACGCCACCACCTTGAATCGTCAGAATATCGCTGATGCGGCGGCTCAAAGATGACGAGAACACTAACTTGTTCTGGTTGGAGTGGCGGTCCTCAAGGATGTACGACGCTCCGAAGTCGTTGGTCGGGTCGAGGGTGTTGCACATATTGGTGTAGTAGAGTGCGTCCCAGTCGATTTGGCGACCGCCGTTTTCACGCCAAAGTTGTTCGTAGATTTCGGCACCGTTGTCGATAATCACTTCTTTTCCGCCGATTTCGACCGTTTTGTCCTTATAGTAGGAGGGGAGGTACTTGTAGTAATCGGGGCGGGGGTCGGCGGCGTTGCGCCAGTTGAGAGCCGACGATGAGTATTCCGAATGGCGGAACATCAAAGAGGTGTTCAACGATGTCTTAATGGTGGGTTTCCAAATCCAGTTGAGGATGGCGGTGGGGTCGAAACTGTTCACGATTTTTGCGGAACGCTTCTTGCCTTGATACCAGCCCCAGTTCGGGTTGTAGAGGTTAGTGCCGGCGAGTTCGAACGCCTCCTCGTAGGTTGCCGACGATGTTGCGCGTTGTGTGGGTGCGCCCCATGCCGTGAGGGTCAGAGAATGGTGACGGTTGAGTTCCTTCTGAACGGCAAAGAATAGACCGCCCGAATTGTAGAACGTGCCGGGAACGATACCTTCATCGGCATAACGTCCAACGGCCGAAACGGAGAATCCCCAGCCGTTTTTGTTAAGTCCGGAGTTGTAGGTTGCCATCGCGCGGTATTTGTAGTTGGAGTTGGTGAAAGCCAACGAGCCGTTGAAACCGGGCGCCTGGTCGGAGGGAGTGGTGTTGATGTTGTTGGCGCCGGCAAAGTCGGTAAAGCCGAAGTTGGCAGGGTTGGTGGCAATCACGCTCGTCTTATTGCGGAAAGCGCGCGACAAACCTCCGTTGGAGAAATAACCGCCGCGGGCAAGGTCGTCGAACGGAACGCCGTTGATGTAAGTCGTGGCGTACTCGTTTTTCAATCCGCGATAAGCGAACCGCATCGAGGAGAAACTGTAGTTTGCGGTAGAGTAGTAGATGTCGTCGGTAGCGCCCGAAAGCGTGCCGATGAACTGGGTCGAATTGTCCTCCTCGTCGCCGTAGTCGTCAAGAAGAAGGTCGGAATAATCGTCCTCGGCTTCGGTGGTGTGATATAGACCGAGGTTGATTTTGCCGAGATCGAGCACCTTGTCATCTTCAATGACAACGTCGATTGACGTCGCGGCGTAGCCGTAGTAGGTAACGACCAATTTTGTTTCACCCGGTTCGGCATGGCTGATTCGGAAGTCGCCGGCGGGGCCGGTAACCACCAATTTGCCTTGCTCGGGCAGCGACACGGTGGCACCCACAAAGGGCGTACCGGTCGTAGAGTTGATGACAATACCCGTCACGCCGGTATCGGCCAACGCAGGCAGTATTGCCGTCAGCATTGAAAGCATTAATAGTTTTAATCGCATAACTTTAAGGTTAAATTATTGTTTATGAGTGATATAATCATGATATCGCACCCTTTTCCCCTCGGTGCCATATGGCCTCCGAAGAGAAAAAGAGTTTAATAATTCTCAAAGGTACAATTATTTTACGAATAATTCACTTTTTTTTACAAAAAATTTCCTATGCTCTGATTTTTTACTTGCAGATATATAAAACGAGGACATCCGCTAATGGCGAATGCCCTCGTTTTTGCGCTTCAAGAAGGACTTGAACCTACGACCCCCTGATTAACAGTCAGGTGCTCTAACCAACTGAGCTATTGAAGCATTCGGACTGATTTTTAAGTTGCGTCCGCCAACTTTGCGCTTCAAGAAGGACTTGAACCTACGACCCCCTGATTAACAGTCAGGTGCTCTAACCAACTGAGCTATTGAAGCAGTGCTTTATTTCGCCGCTGGGGCGAAAAGCGTTGCAAAATTACTATCAATTTTTTAATTGTGCAACAATTGCGCAATTTTTTTGAAAAACCGACTCTGATTATTCGCCATTGTAGAGTCCAGGCACAAATGCAACACGAGACAAAGTTAGTTAAAAAATTTGAAGAATTCGACGACGGGCGAAGAGAAGTTGAGTTTTTCTCTTGGTCGTCGGTTGATTTTGTGTTGTATGTTGAAGATTGTATTGTCGGAGAATCTGGCGAAATTGGCTGATTTCGGGATGTATTGCCTGACGAGCTTGTTCATGTTCTCGATCGCTCCTTTCTGCCAAGACGAGTAGCTGTCGGTGAAATAGACGGTCGCGCC
>JAFZPB010000027.1 GCA_017552595.1 Muribaculaceae bacterium | reverse complement strand
GATATAGAAATAGGGTTTACTCTCGATTTGCTGTTGATTTTTCTTTCTATTGCCACAAAATTGGGCAATGGCTCAATATATATTGGCAATAATAAACCACACAACGAAGCCAATACAAAAGGCGTGCTGTTTATGACAAACGATGAAAAGCCTACTTACGCATTATTGATGCCGCGCCAAGCAGGTTTTACAATCATACAAGACCGTTACATTCGCGACCACGATTACGAATGTTTGTATTCAAATGTGTTTGATGCAACCGCAAAAACCGCCGCGCCAAAACCACAACCGAAACCCACCGCCGAGCCACAGCCCGAACCGTCGCAAGATGAGCCGCAAAACGCTTCGGACACTTACCGATTTGCCGAAGAACTTGCGAAACTATATGCCGACGGCCAAAAACTCGATTTGAGCAAGGCAAAAGCCATAAACCGGCAGAACGGCTACAACTTTACAACCAACCAACTGATGCAAGCGTGTGAGTTGGCTGTAGTGATGCGAGCCACACAAATAGCGCAAGGCCACGATAGGCCAACCACGCTCAAAGAGAAATACGATGCCCTTGTTGACCTTTACAGCCGTCAGGTAACTATTCAGCCAAAAGACAGCCGCGCGTCGTCGTTACAGCAATACAGCACACCGGCACCGCTGGCCTTTTTGTTAGGCTGTTTTGTCGATAATTGGCTGCGGCCAAACGCAACGCGCAACTACTTTGAGCCGACCGCAGGCAATGGTTTGCTCACAATCGCGCTTGAACACCGCCTTACAACCGTTAACGAACTCGACGATGTGCGTTTCCACAACTTGCAGCAAATGGGCTACAAGGAATGTTACAACGAGGATATTTGCAAATTCTCGGAAAAATCCTTGTTTGATAAGATGTTTGCCGGTGTAATTATGAATCCGCCGTTTGACAAACTCGATAAAAACGACTTCCTGACACGCAAGGCCACAATTGAGGGGCGCGAGGCTACATACACGTTTGAAAGGTTAGACCACAAGATAGCCATTCTTTCGCTTGAAAAGATGCGCGACGATGGCCGTGCGGCAATCATTATCGGCGGCAAAATGGCTGTTAAGTTGGGCGATTGGAAAGAATCGTACTGGAAGAATGGTTCAATTTTCGGACAGTACCGAACATTCATAACCTACTTGCACCGCCAATATAACATTGTCGATATACTCTACATAAACGGCGACTTATACCGCAAACAAGGCACAACGTTTCCGATTGTGGCAATCCTTATCGACGGTCGCACCCAATGGAACGACAGCCGCGAACACCAATGGCACAAATTCGACGAGATGCGCGACAATCAAATCGACACTTTCAGCGAATTGTATCTGCGGCTTGAAAAATTTGCCGTCAATCCCGACCGCGAGGCCAACGTAGCCAACTACCGCCGACTGTATGAGCCGAAAATCGAGCAGCCCGACCGCAAACGCGCACAAGCGTTGCTGATGCTGGCAAAGGCCAAAATCAAGATAGCGCAGGCACAACAAGCACAAAGAATGAAACAATAACATAAAACCCTAAAAAAGATGAAACTTATTGAGATTCAACAGCAATTTTTTCGCCTGAAAGGGCAAAAGACTGTTTATTTCTGCACCGAAGCCGAAACCGATGCTTGCCTGAACGTTAAGGTGGTGCATTATCTACGCTCTAACAGCAAGTTTGAGTTGCCAGCCGATTGGCAGAACGCACAAACACGAACCTTGCGCGGCGATGAAATTTCAAAGATTGAGCCGACCGGCGAGGGGTTGGGTATGGCATACCGACCAGCAGCCGAACACGTTAACGTTTTGAACACTCAAACGCCCGACAGTATGGGCAACGACATTCACAACGCGCTTGAGAAACTGAAAAAGGCCGTTGGCGGCGATGTAACCGATTTTGTTTGCGAAAGACTGCAATGGAGCCGGGAAGAAATCGCCGAAAGGCTGTTTGCCGAGCAAGTTGATGCTGTGGCACTCATTCTTTATAACTTTGAGGCACGCAACCAAGCAATGATTATCGGCGACCAAACCGGCATTGGCAAAGGCCGTATTGCTTCGTCGATTATACGCTATTCAAAGGTTCACGGCCTGATACCAATCTACTGCACCGAGAACGCCGGACTGTTCAGCGACAACTACCGCGACCTTTGCGACATTGGTTGCGCCGACCTTGTGCCGTTCATTGTCAACAGCAGCGCAAGCGGCCAAACAAACGCTTGCATTACCACGCTCGACGAAAACGACGAGAACGTTGTAGTGTACCGGCCTATTACCGACAAAAAGGTAATAGACAAGATTTTCAAAAGCGGAAAATTGCCGGAGGGTTACGACTACATTCTAACAACCTACTCGCAACTCAAAAACGCCTACAAGAAAACCAAAAACGGCGTAGAGCAGGGCGACGATTTTCTTAAATACCAATTCTTAAAGGAACTTGCGCCAAAAGCCACATTCATTTTCGACGAGAGCCACAACATAAGCGGCTCAAAGGTGGTTGTGGAAGAATGGTGGAATCCCGAATCGAAAGCCACATTGGGCGGTTCAAACCAATTCTTTTGCTTTAACGACCTTTGCAAAGTGGCGAAAAACGCTGTTTTCCTTTCGGCCACATTCGCCAAACGGCCTGAAAACCTTGTGGTTTACGCCAACCGCACTTGCATTGCCGAAGCCGGCTTGCGCGATGCAGAGTTAATTCAGGCAATCAGCGACGGCGGCGAAGCCTTGCAAGAGGTTATTTCGTCGGACATTGTGGGCGAGGGGCAGATGATACGCCGCGAAAGCGTTTATGAGGGTATCAAAGTAAACTATATCTATCTCGACAAGAACGGCGCAGCCGAGTTTGGCACGCCCGACCTTGAAAAACAGCACCGCCAAACAAGCGACTACATAACCGGCATTATCAACGACATTAACAAGTTTGAGCAAGACTATGTTATGCCGATTATTGATGGTATGAATGAAGTTGGCAGCGAATATGGCGAATCGACAAAGAAAACGAGCAACCAAACCGGCGCACAGCATACGCCGCTGTTCTCAAAACTTTTCCAAATTGTGAACCAATTGCTGTTCTCAATCAAAGCCGAAGCCGTTGCCGACCACGCCGTGCGCCGTCTGCAAGAGGGCAAAAAGGTGGTTATCGGCGTTTCTTCCACAATGGAAGCGTTTATTGAGGCCATTGATGATGAAAAAGGCGATGAAATTTCGTGCGATTTTGCCCTTGTGCTTGACAAGGCGTTGGAAAACACTTTGAAATACAAGACTACCGGCGAGGGCGAATTTGAGGAAAAATCAATGATTGAT
>JAFZPB010000026.1 GCA_017552595.1 Muribaculaceae bacterium | reverse complement strand
CGGATGAATTTCAGCAATTCCGCAAGTTTTTCGCGGCAGTGGGCTGTGGCGGCTTTTCCTCCAGCACCGCTCAACGCGACGGTTTTGCCGGCGATGCACGTCGGAGTGGCGTAATCCATCGGTTTGACGGGCCGCGACAGCCAGTCGAGAAGGTTTTTCAATATGCCGGGGTAACTGCCGTTGTATTCGGGAGAGAATATCCACAGGGCGTCGGCGGCTGCGACTTCTTCGCGTACGCGTGCCACTTCGGGGTGTGCGGGATATTCTGCGTCTTGGTTGAGGAGTGGCATGGCGGAGTATTCGAGCCGTTTGACTTCGACTTTGCCTTTGAGGAGTTTTTCGGCTTCAGCCGACAGTTGGCGGTTGAACGATTTTTCGCGCAACGAGCCCACGATAAATAGAACGGTTTTCATGACGGATGGAATTTGAAAGTTATTAACTGACCGTGAAGTTACGAATTGTCGGCGGAATCGTCAAATATTTCACCGAAAAAAATTCTTGAGAAAAAAGTGGGGAAATGTTTGGCGGTTAGGGAATTATTTTGTAATTTTGCAACGCTTTTCGAAACATTGAAAGCGTCGGCTTGCTGCCAATTGACTGATAGTCAGGTAGTAGCCGCCGTGTTTTGTGTGTAAAAAAGGCAGTAAAAACGAATAAAAATTAATAGAGAT
This sequence comes from Muribaculaceae bacterium, assembly GCA_017552595.1. Lineage (GTDB taxonomy): Bacteria > Bacteroidota > Bacteroidia > Bacteroidales > Muribaculaceae > RUG14106. Next base: position 3,879 of record JAFZPB010000026.1, on the reverse strand, counting down.
AAATAACAATTAAGTAAAACAAAAAAGACTAAGATGCCAACAATTCAGCAATTAGTAAGAAAAGGACGCGTCGCTCTTGAGGATAAGAGTAAGTCGCCGGCATTGGATTCATGCCCGCAACGTCGCGGTGTGTGTGTCCGCGTTTACACGACTACCCCCAAGAAGCCTAACTCCGCAATGCGTAAAGTTGCCCGCGTAAGATTAACCAACGGCAAGGAAGTGAACTCCTACATTCCCGGCGAAGGCCACAACCTCCAAGAACACTCAATCGTTCTCGTTCGTGGCGGCCGTGTCAAGGATCTCCCTGGTGTTCGTTATCACATCGTCCGCGGCGCTCTCGACACTGTCGGCGTAAAGGATCGCACTCAACGTCGCTCTAAATACGGAGCAAAACGTCCGAAAGCGGCTAAGAAATAATTGAAGTCCGCAAAAAGAGTTAATTAAAACAAGTAATGAAACTTTGTTTTTAATTCACTTGAACGCTGAACCACAGGGTTGAGTAAACAGTGGGAGAGCCCATTGTTGAAGATTCGAAGCTGAAGCAACCAAGCAATTAAAAACGTAAATTCGAAAAGTAAAAAATGAGAAAAGCAAAACCCAAACAGCGGGTCGTACTCCCTGACCCCGTGTTCGGTGACGTTCGCGTATCGAAATTCGTCAACCATCTCATGTATGATGGCAAGAAGAACGTCTCTTACACAATCTTCTACACTGCTCTCGATTTAGTGAAGAAGAAACTTCCCAACGAGGAAATGACCGCCCTTGAAATCTGGAAAAAAGCCCTCGAAAACATTACTCCCCAAGTGGAAGTGAAATCACGCCGTATCGGTGGTGCCACCTTCCAAGTCCCGATGGAAATCCGTCCCGACCGCAAGGAGTCAATCTCAATGAAAAACCTTATTCTCTACGCTCGTAAACGTGGTGGTAAGACGATGGCCGACAAATTGGCCGCTGAAATCGTCGACGCATTCAACGACCAGGGCGGCGCATTCAAACGCAAAGAAGATATGCACCGTATGGCCGAGGCTAACCGCGCTTTCGCTCACTTCAGAATGTAATTTCATTGTAATAACGACATAATGGCAAAGTCGAACGAAATATTACAATTCACCCGCAACATCGGCATCATGGCCCACATCGATGCCGGCAAGACTACCACGTCGGAACGAATCCTCTTCTACACCGGCCTGACCCATAAAATCGGCGAAGTCCACGACGGAGCCGCAACTATGGACTGGATGGAACAGGAGCAGGAACGGGGAATCACTATCACGTCGGCAGCCACCACTACTTTTTGGAAGTATGACAACCAGACTTTCAAAATCAACCTTATCGACACTCCGGGACACGTCGATTTCACCGTCGAGGTGGAGCGTTCCCTGCGTGTGCTCGACGGGGCGGTGGCTACTTTCTGCGCTGTCGGCGGCGTAGAACCCCAATCGGAAACCGTCTGGCGTCAGGCCGACAAATATAATGTGCCGCGCATCGGGTATGTCAACAAGATGGACCGCTCTGGCGCCAACTTCTTTGAGGTGTGCCGCCAAGTCCATGACGTGCTCGGAGCGAACCCTTGCCCGATTCAGATTCCCATCGGGGCTGAAGACTCGTTCAAGGGCGTGGTCGACCTTATCACGATGAAGGCCCTGTTCTGGCACGACGAAACACTCGGCGCCGACTTCTCGGAAGAGGAGATTCCTGCCGAACTACGTGCCGAAGCCGAAGAGTGGCGTGACAAAATGCTTGAGAACGTCGCCGAATTCGACGACGACCTCATGGCGAAATATTTCGACGACCCGTCATTAATTGAAGAAGCCGACATCCGTCAGGCTCTACGCAAGGCCACTATCGGTATGAATCTCGTGCCGATGATTTGCGGAAGTTCGTTCAAGAACAAGGGCGTGCAGCGTCTTCTCGACGCCGTCTGCGCCTATCTTCCCAGCCCCATCGATTCGGGCGCTGTGGAGGGTCGCAAGGTCAACGACCCCGACGCTGTCATTCTTCGCAACCCCGACGGCGACGAGCCTCTCTGCGCTCTCGCCTTCAAAATCGCTACCGACCCCTATGTGGGACGTCTGTGCTTCTTCCGCGTCTATTCCGGACGTGTCGAATCGGGCTCATACGTGCTCAACACCCGCTCGGGCAAGAAAGAACGCATCTCGCGTCTGTTCCAAATGCACTCCAACAAGCAGAATCCGAAGGACTTTATCGGCTGCGGCGATATCGGCGCGGGCGTAGGCTTCAAGGATATCCGCACTGGCGACACGCTCTGCGACGAGCATGCCCCCATCGTGCTGGAGGCCATGGATTTCCCCGCACCGGTGATTGGAATCGCCGTCGAGCCCAAAACCCAGAAGGATATCGACCGTCTCAGCGTAGGATTGCAGAAACTTGCCGAGGAAGACCCCACTTTCACCGTGCAGACAAACGAAGAAACCGGCCAAACCGTCATTTCAGGTATGGGCGAACTTCACCTTGATATTATTATCGACCGTCTGCGCCGCGAATTTAATGTGGAGTGCAACCAAGGCCGTCCGCAGGTTGCCTATAAGGAAGCCATTACCCGCCCAGTCGAACTTCGCGAAGTTTTCAAGAAGCAGACCGGCGGCCGTGGCAAATTCGCCGATATCATTGTCCGCATCGAGCCTGTCGATGACGACTTCGAGGGTTCCCTCCAGTTTGTCGACGAGGTGAAGGGCGGTAATATCCCTCGCGAGTTTATCCCCTCGATTCAGAAGGGCTTCGCCACGGCAATGAAGAATGGTGTCCTCGCAGGCTTCCCCGTGGAGCGTCTGAAAGTGACCGTCATCGACGGTTCGTTCCACCCGGTCGACTCCGACCAGTTGTCGTTCGAACTCTGTGCCATTCAGGCATTCCGTAGAGCCGCATCGCAGGCAGGCCCCGTCCTTATGGAGCCTATCATGAAGGTTGAAGTGGTCACGCCCGAGGAAAACATGGGCGACGTAATTTCCGACCTCAATAAGCGCCGCGGTCAGGTGTTGGGCATGGAGTCGAGCCGCTCTGGCGCGAGAATCGTCAAGGCGACAGCCCCGTTGGCCGAAATGTTCGGCTACGTGACTGCCCTCCGCACGATTACCTCCGGACGCGCAACATCGACAATGTCGTTCTCACATTACGCACAGGTCAACACCGCCATCGCGCGTGAAGTGTTGACCGAGTGCCAGGGTAGGGTAGAATTATTAAAGTAACAATATTAAATAACAAACAATATGAGTCAGAAAATTAGAATCAAACTGAAATCGTACGATCACAACTTGGTCGACAAGTCGGCCGAGAAGATTGTAAAGTCGGTGAAATCAACAGGTGCTGTCATCAGCGGGCCGATACCTCTGCCCACTCACAAACGCATCTTCACCGTCAACCGCTCCACATTCGTGAACAAAAAGTCGCGTGAACAGTTCCAACTTTCGTCGTACAAGCGTCTCATCGACATCTACAACGCTTCGTCGAAAACTGTCGACGCCCTTATGAAACTCGAACTCCCCTCGGGCGTGCGCGTTGAAATCAAGTTGTAATCTACAAAACAAACAATCATTCATTAACTAACAAATTTTAGAGAAATGCCAGGATTAATTGGAAAAAAAATCGGAATGACATCCGTTTTCAGTGCCGACGGTAAAAACATACCGTGCACTGTTATCGAAGTAGGTCCTTGTGTGGTTACTCAAATCAAAACAAATGAAGTTGACGGCTACGAGGCTATCCAACTCGGTTTCGAAGACAAGAAGGATAAGCATACAACTCGCCCCGAAGCAGGCCACTTCAAGAAAGCAGGAGTAAGCCCCAAGCGCCACTTGGCCGAGTTCAAAGGATTTGAAGGCGAATACAACCTCGGCGACACAATCTGTGTTGACTTCTTCT
>JAFZPB010000025.1 GCA_017552595.1 Muribaculaceae bacterium | reverse complement strand
TTGATGTTAATTTGTTATTGGTAAAAAAATTAGTTAAAAAATTTCTATAAAATTGGCAAAATTTATGGTTAAATTACTTGCAAATTTATCACTATATTTTCAACTCTCAAAATTTTGCCACGTTTTTTTTGTCTTTTTTTAGTTATAAACGCATTTTTACCGCTTTTTAGTGTGATTTCAATGCAATATTGATTGCTGTTTTGCGTCAACATACCGGATTAAATGCAACCATGATTTTTACACTATTTTTCAACAAAAAACAGAATTGTCAAGAATTAACGAAAAATTTCCATAATTGATACAATTTATTCAATAATAATGTGTAAATTTGCAGTTTGAAACGTAACAATTACGGAAATAACTATTTTTATATGGATAAGTCAATAAAAATCAAAAAAGGGCTCGATTTGCGGCTTGTAGGCGGTGTTGATGCCGACAAGCCCGAGCGCCGTCGGTTCTCCCCGAAGCGATGCGCCATTGTCCCCGACGATTTCCGCGGTTTCATTCCGAAACTTGAAATCAAGGAAGGCGACTTGGTCAAAGCGGGCGACCCCATCCTCCGCGACAAAAACCACGAAGCGGTAAAACTGACTTCGCCGGTTTCTGGCAAGGTTGAAAGCATCGTAAGAGGTGCGCGCCGCAAAATCGAGAGAATCGTTATCGAATCCGACGGGAAAGGCGATGCCCGCAAATTCGACGTTAAAACCTCCGACCCCGAATCCATTCGCGCACTACTTGCCGCCAGCGGAATCTGGGCAAAAATGCGCCAACGACCTTACGACATCGTTCCTGCCGACAATGCCACATTCCGCGACATCTTTGTTAGTGGCATAGATTCGGCGCCGCTCGCTGCCGACATTGCCGCGAACATCGACAACGAAGATGCTCGCCAAGGCGCCAAGATTCTTACTAAAATCACAGATGGCTGCGTTTATATAGGGCTGCGTGAAAACTCCAGTCTTGATTTTTCAGGAATCAATCGTGTAGTCACTGTCGGTGTAACAGGTCCTCACCCCGCAGGAAATGTAGGCGTGCAGATTGCGAATGTCAAACCTGTCAACAAAGACGAAATCGTCTTGACGCTCGACATCACTGCTCTCGCTCAAATCGGCAAATTCTTCTCAACTGGAGAAGTGCCCTACTCCACTGTCGTGGCATTGACTGGTTCGGAAGTTAAAAATCCGAAACTTATCGAAACTGTCGAATGTGCCGAACTTTCGCCTATTCTCGAAGGCGAACTTTCCGACACCGCCCACAAGCGCATTATCTCGGGCAATGTGTTGACCGGAACAAAGGTGGAAGCCGACGGTTATCTTCGCTTCCCCTATCGCCAAATAACCGTTATTCCAGAAGGCGACGATGTCGCCGACTTCCTCGGCTGGGCTTCTCTATCTCTTAAGAAAATGAGCGTTAACCGCTCTTTCCCGGGCCACTTCCTCTTCAAAAAACGCTTCGCACCCGACGCTCGCATTCTTGGCGGAAAACGTGCCATGATAATGTCGGGCGAATACGAACGCGTTTTCCCGATGGATATCCTTCCCGAATATCTGCTCAAAGCCATAATCTCACGCAACATTGAGCAAATGGAGCAACTCGGCATCTACGAGGTCGCTCCAGAAGATTTCGCCCTCGCAGAATATGTCGATTCGTCGAAACTCGAACTTCAGAAAATCGTCGAAGAAGGACTTGAATACTTACGCAAAGAACTAGACTAACCCCTCAACGAATATGAAAGCATTACGCACATACTTAGACAAAATCAAGCCTAAATTCGAAGAGGGAGGCAAACTCCACGCTTTCCGTTCGGTATTCGACGGCTTTGAAACATTTCTGTTCACACCCCGCACAACATCCACATCTGGTGTCCACATTCACGACAGCAACGATTCCAAGCGTACGATGATTATCGTTGTACTCGCCCTTATTCCTTGCTTACTGTTCGGAATGTATAATGCGGGGTATCAACACTGGCTTGCCATCGGCGACACGTCGTTCCCCTTTTGGAGCATGTTGCTCTATGGTTTCTTGGCCATTCTTCCGACTATCGTCGTTTCGTATGCGGTCGGCTTGGGCATCGAATTTGTCGTAGCCCAATGGCGCGGCGAAGAGATTCAAGAAGGATTTCTCGTCACAGGCATGCTTATCCCGCTAATCTGCCCCATTGACACTCCAATATGGATGATTGCAGTAGCCACTGCTTTCGCCGTTATCTTCGCAAAAGAAGTGTTCGGAGGCACCGGCTATAATATATTTAATGTGGCACTCGTGGCCCGCGCGTTCCTCTTCTTCGCATATCCTGCAAAGATGAGCGGCGACAAAGTTTTCGTTGCCCACGACACCATTTTCGGATTAGGAGGACAATCTATTGCCGCCGATGGCGTTACTGGTGCCACACCTCTCGGGCAAATCGCTACGCACGTAGGCGACACCGCTCCTGTTGTCAATGACCTTGCCGGCAACGCTATTTCGACTTGGGACGCATTCATCGGCTTGATTCCGGGTTCTTTCGGCGAAACTTCTACTCTCTGCATCCTTATTGGAGCGGCAATACTCCTGTTCACGGGTGTTGCCAACTGGAGAGTTATTCTTTCGGTATTTGTCGGTGGTGCTGCGATGGCATCTCTATCGTATGCTTTGCAATCACCCACCTACCCCGCATCGATGATTAACCCGATCGACCAACTGATGCTTGGCGGCTTCGCTTTCGCCGCCGTGTTTATGGCAACCGACCCGGTCACAGGCGCACGAACCCACACCGGCCAGTACATTTACGGATTCTTAATTGGTGTGTTGGCAATCCTCATCCGTGTATATAATACCGGATACCCTGAAGGCGCAATGCTTGCCATCTTGCTAATGAACGCATTCGCCCCGCTTATCGATTATTGTGTTGTTCAATCTAACATTCGCCGCCGTATGCGCCGCGTTAATGTCAAAAAATAAGGAGGCTCGGATATGAATAAACAAAGTAATACATACACAGTAATTTATATCATTCTTCTCGTCGCGGTGGTTGGCACAGCCATGGCTCTCACTGCACTCGCCCTTAAGCCTCAACAAAAAGCCAACGCCGATGCCGACAAGATGAAGCAAATCCTTGCGTCTATTAAAATCACCCAGGACAAAGCCGACATTCTCAACGCTTTCGACCAATATATCACCGACCAATATATCGTTGACTCAAAAGGTCAGAAAGTTGAGAACGACATTAAGGCATTCGACGTGAATGTGGCTGAAGAGTCAAAGAAAGAAGCGGCCGACCGCCTTCTTCCCGTCTATGAATCAACGGTTGACGGGGCGAAGAAATTCATCATTCCCGTCTATGGCGCAGGACTATGGGGCCCAATATGGGGTTATGTCGCCTTCAACGACGACCTAAACACCGTCTATGGTGCCTACTTCTCCCATCAAGGTGAAACCCCCGGTTTGGGTGCGGAAATTGCCAAACCTGAATTCGGCGCGAAATTCATCGGCAAACAGATTTTCAAAGATGGTGAATTCAAGTCGATAGCAGTCGTCAAAGCCGGCAATAAGCCTCTTGACGACGAAGACTATATCGACGGCGTTTCTGGTGGCACTATCACCAGTAAGGGCGTTGATTCGATGCTTCGCAACTGTCTGTCGGCATATCAGGAATTTTTCAAAAGCAAACAATAAGTTATGGCAGAGAAAATAACAAACAAATCCGTGCTATTCAATCCGTTCTCACGCAACAACCCTGTTGTGGTGCAGATTCTCGGTATTTGCTCGGTCTTGGCTGTAACCGCCAAGTTAGAACCCGCTCTCGTGATGGGCATTTCTGTCATCGCGGTGCTGGCATTCTCCAATGTTGTGATTTCACTACTTCGCAATACGATTCCGACCAATATACGAATCATTGTTCAATTGGTCGTTGTTGCTGGTTTGGTGGTAATTGTTGACCAACTTTTGAAAGCGTTCGCTTATGAAGTAAGCCTTCAACTTTCGGTATTTATCGGACTGATTATCACCAACTGTATATTGATGGGCCGCTTGGAGGCATTTGCCATGGCAAACAAACCCTGGCCCTCATTCCTCGACGGTGTCGGCAACGGCGCTGGTTATGCGATAATCCTTATCATCGTTGGCTTCTTCCGCGAACTTCTCGGGAGCGGCACTTTGCTGGGTTATCAAGTAATTCCCCAATGGTGTTACGACCACGGATATGTCAACAACGGTCTGATGATTCTTCCCCCCATGGCACTCATTACCGTTGCATGTATCATTTGGGTTCATCGTTCAATCAACAAAGACTTACAGGAGGACTAAAACATGGATGCACTTAACCTATTCATTCGGTCGATTTTCGTCGACAATATGATTTTCGCCTACTTCTTGGGCATGTGCTCGTTCTTAGCCGTGTCGAAGAATGTAAAGACCGCTCTCGGACTTGGTGTTGCTGTGACATTCATGCTCATCATCACCCTCCCTATCAACTACCTGCTCGAAACATACGTGCTTCGCGAAGGTGCCCTACGTTGGCTTGGCGCTGACTATGCCAACGTGGATTTGAGTTTCCTCTCGCTTGTGATGTTCATCGCAGTTATCGCGTCGATGACTCAACTCGTGGAGATGTTCGTTGAGAAATACAGCCCGTCGCTTTATGCGTCGTTGGGTATATTCTTACCGCTCATCGCCGTAAACTGCGCAATCCTCGGCGGTTCGCTCTTCATGCAACAACGCGATTTCCCCGGAGTCGGCACAGCAGTTGTGGCTGGCGCAGGATGGGGCCTTAGTTGGCTTATCGCCATTGTGGCAATTGCAGCAATCCGCGAGCGTCTTGCTTCTTTCTCCAACATTCCCAAACCACTTCGTGGTGTCGGTATCACCTTCATCATCACCGGTCTTATGGGTATAGCATTTATGAGTTTCCTTGGCATTAAAATTTAAGTTACCACCATGATTATTTCAGCAATAGATTTCACAACAATATTTGCCGGAGTAGGTATTTTTTTAATTTTAACGCTACTTCTGGTTGCCGTTCTGCTCGTGGCGAAAAAGAAACTGGTCAATACAGGCGACGTCACTATCCGAATGAACGGGGAAAAGGAACTCACAGTAGAATCAGGCAAGTCGCTTCTTACCACTCTGTCAGAATCGGGTGTACTTCTCGGTTCGGCTTGTGGTGGCAAGGGCAGTTGCGGCCAATGTCGTGTCAAAGTTACTGCCGGCGGTGGCCAAATCCTTCCGACCGAAACGGTCCACTTTACTCGACGTGAACAAAAAGAAGGCATGCGCCTTGGATGTCAAGTCAAAGTCAAAGACAATCTCGACATCGAAGTGCCCGCGTCAGTTCTCGACGTGAAGGAATGGGAATGTACGGTCATTTCCAACCGCAACGTTGCGACATTCATCAAAGAGTTCATCGTTGCGCTTCCTGAAGGCGAACACATGAACTTTGTTCCAGGTTCATACGCACAAATTAAGATTCCGACCTACGAAATGGACTACGACAAGGATATCGACAAGTCGATGATTGGCGAAGAATATCTGCCTTCGTGGGAAAAATTCGGGTTGTTCACGCTTAAGTGCAAAAACACCGAGCCTACTATCCGCGCCTACTCTATGGCCAACTATCCTGCCGAAGGCGACCGCTTCATGTTGACCGTTCGTATTGCTACTCCTCCGTTCAAGCCAAAACCGCAAGTCGGATTTATGGATGTGATGCCTGGCATCGCTTCATCTTACATTTTCTCATTAAAACCGGGTGACAAAGTCATCATGTCAGGCCCTTACGGCGACTTCCATCCACGTTTCGACTCAAAAGCAGAAATGATATGGGTTGGCGGCGGTGCTGGTATGGCGCCTTTGCGTTCACAAATCATGCACATGACCAAGACGCTTCATACTACCGACCGCGAAATGCACTATTTCTATGGTGCTCGCGCTCTCAACGAAGTGTTCTATCTTGAAGATTTCCTCGAACTGGAAAAGGAATTCCCCAACTTCCACTTCCATCTTGCTCTCGACCGTCCCGACCCCGCAGCAGATGAAGCCGGCGTGAAATACACCCCGGGATTCGTTGCTAACGTCATGAACGAGACATATCTGAAGGACCACCCGGCTCCCGAAGACGTGGAATACTACATGTGCGGTCCCGGTCCGATGTCTAAGAGCGTCGAAGTTCTTCTCGACAGTCTTGGTGTCCCGCCCGAGAACCTAATGTACGACGATTTCGGAGGTTAATCCCGAAACGTCGAACGACAAGAACAAAAAGATGCGGAATGTTGTGCTTAAAAGCCGACACTCCGCATCTCTCTTTTTTGTTGGCCTATTACAAATCGTTTTCAAGCACGCGAATCAGTTTGGCAGGGACACCTGCCACAAGAGAATTGTCGAGGACATCTTTATTGACGACCGCCCCTGCCGCCACGACAACATTATTGCCTATAGTAACACCTGGGAGAATTGTGACATTCCCCCCAATCCACACATCATTGCCAATTCGGATTGGTTTGGCAAAAGCCGTATAATTCCTTCGCAATTTTGGCGACAACGGATGAGTAACGGTTGTGATAAGAGTGTTGGGGCCAATCATAACGTGGTTGCCTATATACACCTCCCGTATGTCAAGGATTGTCAGGTTGATATTGCCCGTGAAGTCGTTTCCAATAAAGATATTTTTGCAGCAATCACAAGAGAAAGTCTTTGATATCCACACTCTTTCTCCTACACTTCCGAGCATCTTTTGAAGGCATGCATATTGAGCCGCATAGTCCCTGCCATCGATGGCGTTATATTCTTCACACCACTCAATAGCCTGTGTTTTGCGGGCTATAAGTTCCTTGTCGGCATAACAATATTCCAATCCTGCCTTCATTTTCTCCATTTCTGTCATTGGGTAAATTCTCCTTTCTACAAGATTGTTGTCGCTAAAAACGGATTCGTTGTTTATCTACTTATTGCAAAATTACATATTTTTCTTGATTATCCGTCAATTTTATGCTGATAGTTTACAAAGAGACAAAACGCTAAAAATACGCCCAAATTTGGATATAACGAATGTCGAAAAAAAAAGCGGAAAAATATGGTCGGTTTTTGTCGAATAATTCGCAAGATTTTTGTAATTTTGTACCCATGAAAACTCACAAATGTCAACCTCCGACCTTAAGCAATGCTGAGTTAGAGGCGCTTTTGTGTGTATAATCAAGTGAATCAATTTAATAAGTAAAATAACAACAAACAAAAACGAATAAAAAAAATGGGACTTTTTTCATTCACACAAGAATTAGCGATGGACCTTGGCACCGCCAACACCATCATTATACACAACGGCAAAATCGTCGTTGACCAACCTTCGGTTGTCGCAGTCGATAACAAGACTGAAAAGTTTATGGCTGTAGGCGACGAAGCCAAAAGTTGGATGGGTGCAGCGCCTTCCGACAAAATCAAAGTTATCCGCCCGTTGCGTGACGGTGTGATTGCCGACTTTAACGCTGCCGAACTTATGATTCGCGCCCTCATCAAGATGGTAAGTTCGAAAAGCCGTTGGTTCTCGCCCTCATTGCGTATCGTTGTCTGTATTCCTTCAGGCTCTACCGAAGTTGAAATTCGTGCCGTGCGCGACTCGGCAGAACACGCTGGCGGCCGTGATGTCTATATGATATATGAGCCTATGGCAGCGGCCCTCGGTATCGGCATCGACGTCGAAGCCCCTGAAGGCAATATGATTGTCGATATAGGCGGCGGCACAACCGAAATCGCCGTTATTTCTCTTGGCGGCATCGTTTCCAACAAGAGCATCCGTACCGCAGGCGACGACCTCAACAACGACATTCTTGAGCACATGCGCCGTGCCCACAACATTCGCGTCGGCGAACGTACGGCAGAAGTTATTAAAATTAACGTCGGCTCGGCCCTTACCGAACTTGAAGACGCCCCCGAAGACTACATTGTCCACGGCCCCAACCAGATGACCGCACTCCCGATGGAAGTGCCCGTTTCCTATCAGGAAATTGCCCACTGTATTGAAAAGTCAATCGCAAAAATCGAAGCCGCCGTGCTCAATGCCCTTGAGCAGACTCCGCCGGAACTTTATGCCGACATTGTCAAAAACGGTATCTATCTCACCGGTGGCGGCGCTCTTCTCCGTGGCCTCGACAAACGCCTTACCGACAAAATCGGCATCACTTTCAGAGTTGCCGACGACCCGCTCCACGCTGTTGCTAAAGGCACAGGCGTCGCTCTTAAGAACTTCAACAAATACAGTTTCTTGATCCGTTAATAGGCGTCGTTTCGCCGTGGTGGCTGTCAAATGCGGAATTTACTGAACTTTCTCATTAAATACAGCTCATGGAGTGTTTTTATAATTCTGACAGTCCTTTGTCTGTTTCTGATTTATAAAGACAACTCCTACCAACGGTATGTCTTTTTGACTTCTGCAAACGGCCTTTCCGCGTCGGTCTACAAAACCACCAGTAACGTTACCGGCTACTTCAATCTTCGCGAAATCAATGACGACTTGAATGAACGACAAGCCGCACTTGAAACCGAATTGGTGAGCCTTCGCAAATCACTTGAAACAGCCAAAGAACTTCTCGGTGCCGACTCGATAAAACTACCGTCACTTTCGGGTTATAAGTTTATCACTGCCCATGTGATTAACAATTCCATCAACCGCCCCAACAACTATATCACAATTGAAAAAGGAAGTGCTGATGGAATCGAACCTCAAATGGGCGTTATCGACCGCAACGGAATTGTAGGTATTGTCGATGTCGTTAGCGACCATGCCGCAAGAGTAATATCCCTTCTGAACAGCGATTTCAAGTTATCGTGTAAAGTCAAAAACACAAGTCATTTCGGCGCACTCATATGGGACGGAAAATCACCCGAATATGCCATCCTATCGGAAATGCCAAGCCACGTTCGTTTCGTCAGGGGCGACACTGTTGTCACCAGTGGCTACTCGGCTGTATTCCCTCCAGACATTCCAGTTGGTATAATCGACAACGGTTGGCGCGACCCTGACGGCAATTTCAGTTCCCTTAAAATCAAAGTCTTCACTGATTTTAGCACCCTGTCAACCGTAAAAGTTATCAGCAGTCCACTCCGCAAAGAGTTAAAGCAACTTGAAGAACAAAACTCCGACGAGTAAAATTATGGCAAAAACTGTTTTAAACATAATAGTCACTTTCCTCATCCTGCTTATTTTGCAGGTGACGGTTTTTAGCCATATTTGTCTTTTCAACGTGGCGGTTCCCTTCGTTTTCCTATATGCCATCCTACGTTTACCAATGTCGTTGGCCCCAAGTTGGGTCATGATTATAGGATTCTTTTCCGGGCTGTTTATTGATATTTTTACCGACACACCCGGAATGAATGCGTTGGCGTCGACCATTCTTTCCGCACTTCGCCGGCCAGTGTTGAAAATGTACGTCAACCGCGACGACGACATTACATCCGATGCCCCTTCGGCAAAAAGCCTTGGTGGTTTTACTTATGCAAAATATGCCTTTACTCTCATTTTAGCCTATTGTCTCGTTCTTTTCATCATTGAAGCGTCATCGTTTACCGGCTTTTCATTGACTATGATGAGAATTGTATTCAGCACTATTCTCTCTTTTGCGCTCGTTCTTGGCATCGATAGCATCACTGGCGAGCGTCAAAACGACAAAAAAACACCATCTTTATAACCGCCTAATTCAAACCAACTATGAGAAAAGATTACAAACTTGAAAAACGCAAGTACGTCATCATTGCGTTTTTGTTCGTTATCGCGGCAATTTACCTTGTCCGCCTCTTCAATCTGCAAGTCATCGACAACAAGTATAAAGACGTCGCTGACTCCAACGCATATCTTAAAAAGGCAATCTACCCTTCCAGAGGTCTTATCT
>JAFZPB010000024.1 GCA_017552595.1 Muribaculaceae bacterium | reverse complement strand
GGCGGCTGTGATGGTCCAGCAGCGAGTTTTGCCTATGTCTACCTTAGATTCGTTAATGCCGATATATTTTGTCAACGAATTTGAAATACCAAAGCCATAGGAAGCGGCAACTTGGATATGTTTGATAAATTCAACGCCAAAACCTATGTTCCATGCCACATCAATCGACTTATTTTCATAAGCGTCCTTAATGGCTTCTTTGCTTGTGGCGAAAGCAAAACTCGGTCCAGTAGTAAGGAAAGGAGATATGGCATTTCCGGCTATTGGAAGCGAGAACTTGTATTTCAAGTTGATGGGTATTTCGAAATAGTCACGTTTCATGTCCTCGTTGTCGGTGGTTTCAACGCTACGGCGAACATACATCAAAGATGCGTCGACACCGAGACCTATAACAGGGGCTGTGAATTCAGCCATCAAACCGCCAGTGAAACCGGCGCGGTTATCGGTACTAATAACGTCTTCCATTGCCTTGCTATTGAAATGCAATTGGTTAATAGCCACACCTACACGTGGACCAAACTTAAATTGTGCCGTTGCCGGCGTTGCAAATGCGGCGATTAACGCCACTGCCATGAGATAATGTTTGATTTTCATAAATCTTAAGTTTTATTTTGATGAGTTATTTATGCCACAAAGTTAACAAATTCCGCCAAATTTCACAATTTTTTCCCGTTTTCTTTGTAATTTTGCACCGAAATGATGTCGAACGAACAAAAGCAAGCCATTGAGGAGCGTATCGTCGAAATGCTCCGTACCGTCTATGACCCTGAGATTCCCGTTAATGTCTACGACCTTGGGCTCATCTATTCCATCGACCTAAACGACGATGGGCATCTCGACGTGGACATGACTTTTACGGCGCCTAACTGCCCTATCGCCGACTTCATTATTACCGATGTTCAAACGAAACTTGAGTCGGTTGATGGCGTGGAATCCGTCAAAATCAACATCGTTTTCGAACCGGAATGGACTCCCGATATGATGACAGAAGAAGCCAAACTCGAACTTGGAATGTTATGATCCAGCGCTCAACCACATATTTCATCGCCGACCTGCATATAGGGGCGAAGTATATAACCGACCCACGCGACCACGAGCGTCGTGTGGTCGATTTTCTGCGTTCAATTAAGGACGATGCCAAAACTCTCTATCTTATGGGCGACGTGCTTGACTACTGGTTTGAATACAAAAAAGTCGTGCCCCGTGGATATATCCGCTTTTTCGGGGCTTTGGCTGAATTGGCCGATGCTGGAGTGGAAATCATATGGTTTGTCGGCAACCACGACATTTGGCTGTTCGATTATCTCCGCGATGAAATAGGTCTGAAAGTTGTCGATGGCGTTGAAATCCGTGAAATTGATGGCAAACGATTCTTCCTATCGCACGGCGACGGCGTGGGACGCATACGCTCGGGGTTTCGGTTTATCCGCTCTCTTTTCCGCAACCGCTTCTGTCAATGGCTTTTCTCGGGCATACACCCACGCTGGACTGTCGGATTTGCCCACAGTTGGTCGGCACACAGCCGTGGCAAAGGTTCCGACGCAAGATTCCAAGGCGAAAAAGAACCGCAAATTGAATTTGCACGTGGTTATTTAGCCGAGCACCCCGACATTGACTTCTTCATTTTCGGTCACCGCCATATCGCCCGCGATTATCCACTCGACGATCACACTCGCTTAGTGATGCTCGGCGATTGCTTCAAGCAGTTCACTTATGCCACTTTCGACGGCAAGGAACTGAAATTATCCTCGTTCGCCGATAACGACAAGTCGAAACAAGTGAACCAACCCAAAAATTAACACTTTTTAAGAATCCTATTATTGTTCCACCGGATTGATATCAAACTATTGCTTAAAAGCGTTTTAGCAAATTAACAATCATTCGCAAAACGACAACGCCTCAAAAAAATATGTTGTCAAACATATAAAATAATTTGGCGTATTTGCAAAAAAGGTTGCAACTTTGCGGCAGAAATTTGAATCAATCTTTTTTACCTTAAAAATTATACCTTTTGGAAATCAATATGCGAAAAAGGACTTCTTGGCGAAGTCCTTTTTTTATGGAGTAGCGCTCTCGGCAAATGCTTTTTTCTCGATATTATTGGCATTTCTGAAAGCGATTTCGTAACTTTGTTGCAACAAACGGCCCGACACTACAATATGACTAACGAACGAAACATATACACTATAATCGTGGCAGCAGGAAGCGGCAGTCGATTTGGAAGCGATTTGCCCAAGCAATTCTGCACGATGAACGGTTGTCCCGTATTGATGACCACAATCGACCACTTCTTCAAGGCTCTGCCCTACTCTGAAATTATCGTTGTCGTTTCGGAAAACATGACGGATTTATGGCAACGCCTTTGCCGCGAATACGGATTCCGAACTTCCCACACAATCGTCGTCGGTGGCGCCACCCGCTTTGACTCCGTCAACAACACACTTGACTATCTGCGAAACTGCGACAAAGAAATCAGTCCTGACGACATCGTGCTCGTCCACGATGGTGCCCGCCCCAATGTGAGCAAAGCACTCATTCGCAGAGCCGTCGAATCCGTCGCAAACGACGTCGCCGCAATCCCCGTTGTAGGCGTAACCGACTCCATTAGGATGAAATCGGACGATGGTGCAACGTCAGCAGTGGACAGAAGCCGATTCGTAGCAGTTCAGACACCACAGGCATTCCGTGCTGAAACCATCTTCGACGCATATGCTAAAGCCGACCGCTCGGCATCGTTCACCGACGACGCTTCAGTGGCTGAAGCCGCAGGATACGCCGTAGGCACTTTTGACGGAGACTACCGCAACATAAAAATAACCAATCCAGCCGACATCGTCATCGCCGAACTATTTTCGAAGATGATTGCCGATGAAGAAAACGCTACCGACGAACAGCAGAAATGAGCCGCCTTGACGTTGACATAAAGTACTTGAAAGGCGTAGGCCCGAAACGCGCCGATATGCTCAACAAGCAGTTGGGCATCCGCACGTTTCATGACCTGCTTTATCATTTCCCGACACGCTATGTCGACCGTTCGGTAATCCATACTATCGCCGAAATCCGCGGAATGAGTGAAATCCCCACGATTCAAATCAAGGGGCATTTCGTCACCCTCAATATCCAAGGAGAAGGCGCACGGCGCAGGCTTACAGGCTTATTTTCCGATGGGACAGGGACAATCGAAGTGGTTTGGTTTAAGCGCGTCAAGGCTCTACGCGACAGTTTTCTGACCAACACCACCTACATTTTGTTCGGCAAACCGACTTTCTTCAACGGGCGGCTGAACCTCGTACACCCCGAGGTGGACAAAGAGTCGGCTACCGGCGCAATAAAAGGTCTTCACGGTATCTATCCACTGACCGAAACATTGCGCAACAACGGTTTTTCGTCGAAGACATTATTCACTTTGGCGCAGGGAGTACTGGCGGCCGTGCCGAACATCGGCGAAACGCTTTCGTCCGACATCATCGCACGTAATCGGCTTATGTCACTAAATGACGCACTCAACGCCATCCACAATCCGCAGTCGCCCGAAGAACTCCAACGCGCCCGCTTCCGTCTGAAATTCGAGGAATTGTTTTATCTACAACTAAAAATTCAACAATATACCCGTCGACGCAACTCCACTACAAAAGGGTTCGTATTTCCCCGTATAGGCCACTTTTTCAATACTTTCTACAGCCAATGCCTCCCCTTCCAACTGACTGGAGCGCAGAAGCGCGTCATTCGCGAAATCCGCGCCGATATGGCTACAGGCAAACAGATGAACCGGCTGCTTCAAGGCGACGTCGGTAGCGGGAAAACGCTCGTGGCACTGCTTTGCGCATTGATTGCCATCGACAACGGCTACCAAGCATGCATCATGGCCCCGACGGAAATCCTCGCTTCGCAACATTTCGGCACTTTCTCCGAATTGCTCGCCCCTATCGGAGTGAACGTCAAACTTCTAACAGGTTCCACCCGCAAAAAGGAGCGCGATGCCATCCACGAACAACTTACAAATGGAGCGCTCCATATATTAATAGGTACGCACGCGGTTATTGAGGATAACGTTGAATTCAAGAATCTCGGATTCGTGGTAATCGACGAGCAGCACCGCTTCGGAGTGGCTCAGCGCGCCAAGATGTGGAAGAAAAGTGAAATTCCGCCCCATGTGCTCGTTATGACCGCCACCCCTATTCCTCGCACTCTCGCCATGACCGTCTATGGCGATTTGTCAGTGTCGGTCATCGACGAACTCCCCCCTGGCCGCAAACCTGTTGTCACCCAACTCCGCTACGACACCAATCGCTATGAAGTGGATTGCGCAATAGGCCGCGAACTACGGCAAGGCCGACAAGTGTATATCGTTTTCCCACTTATTACCGAAAACGAAAAACTTGACCTACAGAGTCTTGAAGAGGGTTATGAGCGCGTATGCAATACCTTCCCCCACTACCGTGTGGCATACGTTCACGGGCGAATGAAACCTGCCGTCAAGGATTATCAGATGGGGTTGTTCGTGAATCACGAGGCCGATATATTGGTGGCTACGACTGTAATTGAAGTGGGCGTAAACGTGCCTAACGCCACAACGATGGTAATCGAAAACGCAGAAAGGTTCGGTCTTTCGCAACTCCATCAGTTACGCGGACGTGTGGGACGCGGTGGCGACCAATCCTACTGCATTCTGATGACAAAACATCAAATCGCCCGTGATACTCGCCGTCGACTCGAACTTATGACTTCCACCACCGACGGTTTCGAAATAGCCGAAGCCGACCTGCAGATGCGAGGCCCCGGCGACATAGAAGGCACCATGCAAAGCGGCGTTGCCCTCAACCTGCATATAGCATCGCTCGCTTCCGACGGACAAATCACCCAAATAGCCCGAGAGAACGTCGATGCCGTCCTTGACAACGACCCCGACCTTTCCCGGCCGGAACACCATATTCTCGTCAGTCAATTGAGCGAACTTTTCGACCAGTCGGTGGATTGGTCTAACATCAGTTGAGCCACAATTTTCTTAACAGTTATTAACAGTCAGAAGTGTAAAAAAGTGTTTCATAAGGTAAAAATCGACTTTTGGCCATTTTTCGGAAAAATCGGCGTGTCATCTACCTCTCGAAGCGAAAATCGTTAAGAACATCCCCAAAACACACCAAAAAAAAGTCACAAAAAATGTAAAAATATTTGGTGGGGCGGAAGAAAGTGCTTACATTTGAAATCGGAAAGGTCCAAAGTGTGAATTTTTCTAAAATTTTTGAATGGAACGAACATTAGTAATACTTAAGCCATCCGCAATAGCCAGAGAACTGGTGGGCGCAGTAATCGAAAGATTTCAACGCCGCGGCTTGATAATCCAAGGGCTTAAGATGATTCAACTTGACGACGCTATTCTCAAAGAGCATTACGCCCACCTTGTCGACAAGCCGTTCTTCCCTTCAATCGCCCGATCGATGAAAGCGACTCCAGTCATCGTGATGGCGCTCGCCGGTCTCGACGCGGTCAACGTGGTCAGAGCAATGACGGGAGCGACTAACGGTAGGAACGCCACGCCGGGCACCATCAGAGGCGATTTTTGCGTGAGCAACCAACAAAACATCGTTCACGCGTCGGACAGCGTCGAAAACGCCAACATCGAGTTAAAGCGTTTCTTCTCCGACAATGAGTTGTTCGACTACCAGACCGCCAATTTTAGAACTATTTACGCCGACGACGAAGTTTAACTATATAAAAAAATGTTTTTAATGAAAAGTAAACTCTCAACAATCCTCACAATCGCTCTCGCAGCGACTATCTCTTTCTCCGCTTCGGCTCAGTATAAACTCCCCGAAATCCACAAAAAAGAACAATCTGGCCTTATCGCCGGACAAGTAAACACAAAAAAGCAAATTAAAGCCCAAGGAAACGAGAACTATCTCAACCTCATCCTCCCTGGCCAAAATAATTCCATCGAAAACGTCGATGTAAACGAATCCAACTGGGACAGCCAAAGCGTCAATCCCTACAAGGACTCAAACGTTCCCGACAAAAAGGTGATTAACGTCAGCGAATTCGCCATGCCCTGCAAAGGCACTGTCACCTCAGCCTACGGCTACCG
>JAFZPB010000023.1 GCA_017552595.1 Muribaculaceae bacterium | reverse complement strand
TTTTGTAAGAGCAACGTAGCCTTCGTTCTTGGCGACGAAGTCGGTTTCGCATTGAAGGGCAACGATTGCTGCGAAGTCGGCCTTGGCGGCGGCGAGGACACAGCCTTCAGATGCTTCGCGGTCGGAGCGTTTAGCGGCGACGGCTTGGCCTTTTTTGCGGATGATTTCGATAGCGGCTTCGATGTCGCCGTTGGTTTCGTTGAGAGCGTTTTTGCAGTCCATCATGCCTGCACCGGTAAGGTGGCGAAGCTTTTGGATTTCAGCGATTGTAACTGCCATAATTTGTTTGTTTTTAATGCTGTTAGTTATGAAAATGTTGAAAAATTATTCTGCTGCGGGAGCGTCTTCTTCAGCAGCGGGTGCTTCAGCCTTGGGGGCCTCTTCAGCCTCGGCTTTGGGAGCCTCTTCGGCGGGAGCGTCGGCTTTAGCCTTGCGGATGCGCGGGCGACCGGCGCGACGAGGAGCCTCTTCCACGGCTTCTTTTTCCTCTACCTCGGGAGTGTCGATTTTCTCCTGCTTGCGTTCTTCGAGGCCTTCTTTGATGGCGTCGCAAACGGCGTTGAGGATGACTTCGATTGATTTGGAGGCGTCGTCGTTGGCGGGGATAACGTAGTCAACGTCGTTGGGGTTGGAGTTCGTATCAACGATAGCGAACACGGGAATGCCCAGACGGTTGGCTTCAGCCACGGCGATGTGCTCCTTCATCACGTCGACCACGAAAACGGCGTTGGGAAGACGTTTGAGGTCGGCGATAGAGCCGAGGTTCTTTTCGAGTTTGGCGCGTTGGCGTTCAATTTGGAGACGTTCGCGCTTCGAGAGCTTCTCGATAGTGCCGTCGGCGTGCATTTTGTCGATAGTCGACATTTTCTTGACGGCCTTACGGATGGTGAGGAAGTTGGTAAGCATACCGCCCGGCCAGCGTTCGATGACGTAAGGCATGCCGATTTCTTGTGCGCGGTTTGCTATAATTTCTTTGGCCTGTTTTTTTGTGGAAACAAAAAGGATTTGTTTTCCGGCTTTAGCGATGCCTTTGAGAGCCTGAGCGGCTTCTTCAATCTTGGCAGCGGTTTTGTAGAGGTCGATAATGTGGATACCATTGCGCTCCATAAAAATATAAGGAGCCATAGCAGGATTCCATTTGCGTTTCAGGTGACCGAAATGGCAGCCTGCTTCGAGAAGTTGTTCAAATGTTGGAGTTGACATTATTAAAAATTGTTGTTTGTTTACATTCTTTTAAATACAATTCATGAGTAGGGAATGTAGGTCCATCTCAAGAATTTAGATACTAAACATTCGTTTATGCAGTCAAGCCGAGAGGCGAGAAAACATTAACGTTTGGAGAATTGGAAACGACGGCGTGCTTTGGGCTGACCGGGTTTCTTACGTTCAACAACGCGCGGGTCGCGAGTGATAAATCCGGCAGAGCGGAGAGCCTTTTTGTCGTCGGGGTTGATTTTGACGAGTGCGCGGGCGATAGCGAGGCGAAGAGCCTCGGCCTGGCCTTTGTAGCCGCCTCCGTCAAGATTGACGCGGACGTTGTACTTTTCGGCAACATCAAGGAGCGTGAGCGGTTGTTTAACGATAAACTGAAGAATCGACGAGGGGAAATATACGGAGATATCACGCTTGTTGATAGTGATTTGACCGTTACCTTCTTCGACGATGACGCGGGCGATGGCGGCCTTTCTACGGCCTAATGCATTTACTTTTTCCATGTCTTCAATCATTTAATTTTGTTGATGTCGATTTCTTTGGGATTTTGGGCTGCGTGGGGATGTTCCGGGCCGTTATAGACGTGGAGGTTGGTAATCAACTGGCGTCCGAGACGGTTTTTCGGGAGCATGCCCTTCATCACCTGCATGTAGAGAGGGTGAATGCCGGGTTTAATGTGCTTGTTGTACGACTTCTTCATGAGCGTTTCGGGGGTGGCTTCACGCTGTCCGCCGGGATAGCCCGTATAGCGAAGATAGACACGGTCGGTCATCTTCTTGCCGGTGAGACGTACTTTTTCGGCATTAATAATAATAACGTTGTCGCCGCAATTCACGTGGGGCGAGTAGGATGGTTTGTGTTTGCCGCGAAGAATCAGGGCCACCTTTGAGCAAAGGCGTCCGAGAATCTGGTCGGTCGCGTCGATAACAACCCATTCCTTTTCAATGCTCTGGGCATTGGGTGAGATTGTTTTGTAACTTAAAGTATCCACTTTATAAACTGTTAGTTAATAGTTAATTAATGTGACCGTTTGCCGCAAAAAAACTCGGCCAAGAAGTTCATTCCGGGTCGCGGTCGATTGTTGTTGGATATAATCGGCTCGCAAAATTAGTATTTTTCAGCCACATAACAAAATTTTCCCAAAATTTTTTACACCGCAAAATCTGTGCGACTTCAAAAAAGAAGTGCGAAAGGTAAATTCTGGGACGTTCTATAAAAGGGAATTTTTTATTTGATGATTGAGAGGCGGACGCGGTGGTTTTTGAGGCGGTGGGGGCGGGTGCGTTCGATGACTTGTTCGGCTTTTGCGGCTGGAATGGCAACCATCGTGGCGGTGTCCTTAACGATGATTTTGCCGATTTCCTGCGCAGTGAGGCCGCCTTTCTGACATAGAAAACCGACGACGTCGCCGCGAGAAATCTTGTCGCGACGGCCGGCATTGATATATATTGTGGCAACATCCGACGATATGGGGTTGTCGGAAACTTGGCGAGGGGTAAATCTCCTTGACGGTTTGATGTATTCCGGTCGGTCGTCGTTGTCGGAGCGGATGACGTAGGCTGTGCCTGTGGCGTCCACGCGGGCAGTGCGGCCGTTTCGATGTCGCCATGTCTCTTCGTTGATAGGCAGATGGTAGTGGATGACTGCAGCAACGGCTTCGATGTCGAGTCCGCGTGATGCAAGGTCGGTGGCGACGAGAATCGGCGTGGTGGTGTTGCCGAAAAGGATGAGCGCTTTTTCGCGTTCGAGTTGGTCAAGTGCACCATGATAAAGACCGACGGGAAATCGCTCTTCTTTCAACCGCGTAAACACTCGTTCGGCACTTTCGCGGTGGTTGACGAAGACAATCACTTTGCCGTTGTCGAGGCTTCTGAGAAGGTCGATGAGAGTCGAAAGTTTGTCTGGCACGGGGCTTTCAACTTCCACAACTTCGATGCGGCTTTCGACGTCGGCGTTGTCGTCGGAGAAGTCAATAGTCGCGAATCGGCGTCGGCTTACAAAATCGGGGAGCGAGTCGATGGCGGTGGCGGAAGTGAGAATGAACGTGCGTGCGCGACGTGCAAGGCCGACGATGCGTTTCATTTCCTGTTGGAATCCGAGTTCGAGCGATTTGTCGTATTCATCGAGGACGAGGGCTTGAACCGTGGAGATGTCGATATGATGCCGGTTGACGTGGTCAACGAGACGGCCGGGCGTGGCGATTATGATTTGTGGCGTGGGTTCGAGTTGTTTGCGTTCGACTTCCATGGAGTGGCCTCCGTAAAGGGCGACTGTCTTAATGCCGACGGCAAGGCGACGCACCACATCGGCGATTTGAATGACGAGTTCGCGCGACGGAGCGACCACAACGGCGCCGACGGCATTCGGCTGGAGATTAGTGCGGAGCAGCACGAGTGAGGCGAATGCGAC
>JAFZPB010000022.1 GCA_017552595.1 Muribaculaceae bacterium | reverse complement strand
GCACGCGAGCGACCCGACGACGCGTCAACCTCGCGACGCAAGAGAATTTCGTCGCCAGTGCTATCTATATCTTCATTTTTAAGCGTTTCGGCCACGTCGGAATGGATTCCGACAAAAAGGGCCTCAATAATCGACTTTTTCGACTTGTCACGCACCACTTTCGAATCGGCCCTGCTGCCGAGCAACAACGACAACGCCCCGAGAATAATCGACTTGCCTGCTCCAGTTTCGCCAGTGAGCACATTGAATCCGTCGGTGAATTCAATGTCAATCACGTCGATTAGCGCATAGTTGGAAATGTGGAGCGTTTTCAGCATAAGTCAATCGGCCTACGGTTGAGGGTGTTATTTCTCAGAACTGGTTTTAATTTTTGTGATGCGATCGCTCTCAGAGGGGTAAATCGGTTGGAGAATATCGTAGGCTTTATCTCGTTCGCTTTGAGTGGCTTTTGAATAGACGTTGACGAGTTCGTCAAGTTTAGAATCCTTGAAAATCGACAGGCCCACCGACATTGGTGCCACATCGTGGATTTTAGGCAGATAATCAAGAGAAGCGGTAATAGCCGCCCTACCCTTATCCGGGCTAAGAGCCATCTCATCAAGGCCATTACGGTGATATTGATAAATCATGTCGCGGAAGCCTTTAGTGGCCGGTTCAGTAAAGGCGTTAAGCACTGCCGAACGGTTCTTTGTGTCCTCGAATGCCTTCCACCCCACTTCACCCGACGATTGCGCCATCTGCACAACATTCGATGCCTTGTCATAGAAGAAGTCGCCGCCGTAAAGGGAGAAACTGTCGAAATCTATGGCGAGAATCATATAGGCATAGAAGTTGAGAATTGCCGTCAATTGGCTTTCCATAGTGGTCTCTGAAAAGCGCAGCGGGTCGTTTTCGGTGTAGGCAAATTCAATCTTCGTGTCCTTAAAGTTGATGAGCGTTGTCGTGTAAGAACTGTTATATACGGGGCGAGTGGATTGGATTTGAAGGTCGCCCTTCATCACTCCGTCAATATAAGTCTTAAAGGTGAAAAACAGCCGGCATTCGATTTTCTCGTTTACGGCAAACTGAGCATTCGACCACCGAGTGTTGTTCATATACTCGTTTATGGCCGCTTCAAGCGTTTGGAACACCTGCTTGCTGGAACCTTCGACCTGGTCGGCGTTGATTTCCACTTTGCATGCCAACTCCTCGCCAGCCGCGCGGAATGGCGACAAGGCGATTGCCGAGAGCAATATGGCGACAACTATCTTTTTCATCAATCGCTGAGGAATTTGTTGGAGATATAGTCAATAATGTCGTTAGCAACGTCGGATTTCGACTTCAATTCGTAGGCTTTTTCTTCGCCTTTGCGGTCGATAATCGTCACTTTGTTAGTAACTGTGGCAAAACCAGCACCCTTATCGGCCAACGAGTTAAGTACTATGGCGTCAAAGTTCTTCCGCTGAATTTTGTCGATGGCGTTTTTGCGTTCGTTGTCGGTTTCGAGGGCGAACCCTACGAGAATTTGGTCGGCCGACTTCGACTCGCCAAGAGCGAGAGCAATGTCGTGGTTTTTAGTCAGACGCACAACGGGGTGTTCTTCCGAAGCCTCGCGTTTGATTTTCTTTTCAAGCACCTCAGTCGGGCGGTAGTCGGCAACGGCGGCCGCCAAAATTGCGACATCGTAGTCGGCTGACTCGGCGTTGCATGCCGCAAACATTTCTTCGGCAGTCTGAACGTCGACCACGCGAATAACGGCGTTCTTGACCTTGATATTTACCGGTCCGCTGACAAGCGTCACTTCCGCACCGCGACGGGCTGCCTCTTCGGCAATCTCGTAGCCCATCCTGCCAGAAGAAAAATTGCTGATATAACGTACTGGGTCTATTTTCTCAATAGTCGGTCCGGCGGTTATCAGCACCTTTTTCCCTTTTAAATCGCGTCGGATTCCGTAGCGGACGTCGCGCATGATGAAGTCGAAGATATTCTCCGGCTCTTCCATACGACCTTTGCCTACGAGGTGGCTGGCAAGTTCGCCCGAACGCGGCTCGATAATATAATTGCCGTAAGAACGGAGAAGGTCGAGGTTGTGTTGAGTCGAAGGGTGAGCCATCATATCCAAATCCATTGCAGGTGCGATATAGATTGGAGTACCTTTTTTCGACGACAGATAGGTGGTAATGAGCATATTGTCGGCGACACCAATGGCAAGTTTAGCGATTGTTGAAGCCGTGGCTGGAGCAATCACGAGGGCATCAGCCCAAAGTCCCAAATCGACGTGGCTATGCCATTCTCCCGAGTTTGCCGAGAAAAAGTCGCTGATGACGGGGCGTCCGGTGATTGCCGACATCGTCACGGGCGTGATAAACTCGCGGGCGTTCGGAGTCATCACAACCTGAACGTTGGCTCCGGCCTTTACGAGCAATCGGGCCAACGAGGCAGTCTTGAATGCCGCGATACCGCCCGATATGCCGAGAATTATGTTTTTGCCTTTTAACATTGACTGTTTACTTTACATTTATGTTGGAATCGCCTCGTGACTTGACAAAAAGACGCTCGAAACATCTAATCGTGTCGCTGGGGAATTCGCCGTGCTTAATCCAATCGAAATACGACGGTTCTTTTTTGAAAATCTCCACAACGGATTTGTCTTTATACTTGCCGAAAGTGAAGATTTCCGTACCTTTATCGTCATAACCGATACGACCGGCAAGGTCCATCGTCTTTCTCATGCAAGAAAATTCGGCGAGGCTTGCCACATCGTTTTGAAGGTCGGGATAACGGTCGATTTGAGCCTTCAGCACCTCATAAGTCGCGCGGGTGTCGGCTTCAGCCGAATGGGCATCTTCAAGATTCTTTTTGCAGTAGAAGGCATAGGCGGCCGACAGAGTGCGGGGCTCTTTCTTATAAAAGATTGACTGAACATCGATAAAGCGAATTTTACCGTCGTTAAAGTCGAAGTCAACACCTACGCGGGCAAACTCTTCCGACAACAACGGAATGTCGAAACGGTTGGAGTTATATCCGGCGATGTCGCAGCCGCGCAATGTCTCGGCAATCATGGTTGCCCTTTGAGCAAAAGTCTTTTCGTTTTTAACGTCATCGTCAGTGATGCCGTGAACTTCCGAAGCCTGTTCGGGAATGTGGATTTGATTTCCAAATTCATCAACGGGCTTGAAGCGGAAAGTCTTGCAAATAGGCTCCTTGCCGGGATAGACCTTCAAGATTGTCATCTCGACTATACGGTCTTCGAGGATGTTGACGCCAGTGGTTTCCAAGTCAAAGAAAACCAGCGGTTTTGTCAAATTCAGTTCCATTTCTGTAGTCTATCAGAATTCTTGGACATTCATCGGCATGAGGAGCATCAAAATGTCGGAGTCGGCTTGTTCTTCCGACGGACGAATGATGCCCGGACGGCCTTGGTCGGAAAGGCTAATCTTCAACTCTGGCGAGTCGAGAGTGTTCATGATGTCGATGAGGTATGGTGCGGAGAAACCGATAATCAACTCGTTTCCGTCGAACTGGCAAGGCACTGATTCCTGTCCTTTAGTGTTGTAGTTTGAATCGACGGTCTTCATGTGGATGCAATCAGGAGTGATTTTGAAGCGGATAAGACCGTGGCTGGGGTCGACAAACACGCCCACACGACGAACTGCGCTAATGAATGCGGCGCGGTCAACTGTCAGTGTATAAGGATTGTAGGGAGGTATCACTCTGTTATAGTCGGGGAAACGGCCTTTGATAAGTTGGCTTGTGAGCGACATCGACGGACTTTTGAACGAAGCGCTCTTCGGCCCTACCGTCACTTCCACTTCCTCGTCGTCGTGAAGAATCGCGCGGAGGATATGTGCGGGCTTAGTGGGAAGGATAAATGAGCCTTCTTTGCCTGCGGCAACGGTTTTGTCGATATAGCGGACAAGTTTTCGGGTGTCGGTGGTGACGAATACAAGGTTGTCGGGTTTGACATCCCAAAGGATACCCATCATTTGAGGACGGAAATCGTCGGTAGATGCTGCAAAAATGGTGTTTTCGATAGCGGTAACGATTCGCTCGGCAGGCATTTTCAGGACGATAGGCTCAACTTGGGCTTCTTCATCGCCTTCGGCTTTTGCCGGTTCGGGATATTCCTCGCCACGGAGAGCCACAAACTGGAATGTGCCGTTTGAATAGGCGATTTCCGACTCGAGTGTCTGGTCGTTGATGGTGAATGTGATTCCCTGGTCAGGCATTTCTTTGAGCAATTCCACCAAACGGCGGGCATCGACACAATATTTACCGTCGCCTTCAGCGTTGCTCACTGCCAATTGGCCGACAAGACGGTTTTCGATGTCGGAAGCGGTGATCGTGAGTGTTTCCCCTTTGAGTTCGAGAAGGAAATTGTTCAGGACGGTCATCGCGTTCTTAGTGTTAATTACCTTGCTTACAGCGGATACGTAACTGTAGAGTGCTTTACTTCCAACGTTAAATTTCATAAATCTATCTTTTAATTGTTATTTTATTCTTCGTTATTTTTCAGGCCGTTCGACAGCATATTCTGTTTAACCTACAAATTTAGGCATTTTTCCGCACATTAAAAAATTTTCCGTGCCATTGTTTGACTATTTTTTTATTGATGCGGTTTGTTGGCCCTATTGCTTGCATATTTCGACGAAAATCATTAAAATTGCAAATTATTATCAAAGTGTCAAATCATAAAAATTAAATCTATGCCACGCTTTTGCTATAACTGCGGTTCGCCGCTTGACGAAAGCCAAAGATTCTGCGACAAATGCGGAAAGGAAAATACCCTTTCTGCACCTGCGGCCAACGTTCAACCGCAACAATACAGTCAACCCGTTGCCCCTGCCATTCCGCCGGCATCGACGATTCCTCCGGCCACTCCCATTCCTGCCGCTCCGTTGTCTCAAAATGTGCCACCAGTGCCGCCTATCGCAAGTCAGCAGCCATCGCCTTACGGGCCAGTGCCACCTGTTGAGCAACAAGCGGCGATTCCTCCTTACGGGCAACCGGCAACTCCAGCAAAGAAAGGTGGCATCCATCCGGCAATAATAGCGACCGTAGTTTTCGTCGCCACTATCGGAATCGGTCTTTGGGCTTTGTGGCCCGAAGCGCCGAAAACGAGAACCGTCAACACTAAAAACACCATTGGCGGGAAAGTTGTTGAAAATGCCATCAATGCTTATTTCGACGACGATAACGATAACGATAGCAAATCCGACACGACATCAGGTTATTCCGATGATGATATAATCAAAAAAATCGATTCCGACCTTGGTTTCAATCATGATGTCCCCCAATAAATTGACATTACCTAATAAAAAGTATGAAATCTCCTGTTTAATAAAATATTAACAATTGAATATCATGCCTAATTTTTGTAAAAACTGCGGTACGCCGCTAAAACCCGAACAAAGATTCTGCCCCAACTGCGGAGCGGAAGTTGTCCAACCCATCGCGCCGGCGGTTCCTCCCGTTGAGCCGATTCCAGTTCCTCCGATTCCTATTCCCGAGCCTATTCCGGAACCGATTCCCGAACCCATACCCGAACCGATTATTGAGCCCGAGCCACCGATGCCTGAGCCAATAGTAGAAGAGCCTGCTGCTGTACGTTTCTGCAAGGAATGCGGCAATCCGCTTAAGGAAGGTGCTACTTTCTGCGGAAACTGCGGCACACCAGTGGCCGCCGCTCCCGCTCCGCTCCCCATTCCTGAGCCCGAGCCGATTCCCGAACCGGTTATTGAGCCCGAACCGCCAATGCCTGAGCCAATTCCAGTGCCAGTGGTCGAACCCGAGCCACCAATGCCCGAACCCGAACCAATACCAGAACCAGTGGAAGAAACGCCTGCGGCACCTCGTTTCTGCAAGGAATGCGGCAGCCCGCTTAAGGAAGGTGCTACTTTCTGCGGAAACTGCGGTACGCCTGTGGCCGCCGCTCTCGCTCCGCTCCCCATTCCTGAGCCCGAGCCAATACCCGAACCTGAGCCAGTGGTAGAGGCAGAACCTGAAATTCCCGAAGAGCCTGAGCCAGAGCCAGTGGTCGAAGTAAAACCTGAGATTCCCAAAGAGCCTGCTCCCGAGCCTGAGCCAGTACCTGCTCCAGAACCCGAGCCAGTGGTAGAACCTGAAATTCCCGAAGAACCTGCCTCCGAGCCCGAGCCAATACCAGTACCTGTTCCAGAACCCGAGCCAGTGGCAGAGGCAGAATCTGAACCAGTCGTTGAACCCGAGCCAGTTCCTGAACCAGAAGCGGAAGCAGCCGCTCCCCGATTCTGCAAAAACTGCGGTGCAGTGCTCAAAGAAGGGGCTGTGTTCTGTGGCGTTTGCGGTGCTTCTATAGTAGCCGCTCCAGCGCCACTGCCCGTTCCGGAGCCTGAAGCGGAACCAGTTCCAGAGGAGCCCGCTCCCGAACCCGAACCAACCGTTGAGCCAGCACCGGAACCAGCAGTTGAGCCCGAACCTGTGCCCGAAGTTGTTCCGGCAATTCCAACCGAACCGCAAAACCAACCTGAGCCCGAACCCGAGCCTGCTCCGATTCCCGCCCCGGTTTCTGAAAAGCCGGCTGAGGCTGCAGTGGCTCCCGCACCTGCCCCAAAGAAGAAATCCCTCGCTTGGTTGTGGATTCTCCTCGCCCTACTCTTGCTCGGAGGTGGCGGTTTTGCAGCATGGTACTTCGGTCTACTTGACGGCGTTCTCGGCAAACCTGCCGACACCGCTTCAACGGAGAAAACACTCGACGAATATAAGAACGAGCAGACTGCGGCCGACAATTTACCCGCAATCAACCCGAATGGTCGCTCAACGTCACCGATGCTCAAAAAGAAGCGTTGGAAAACCTCATCAATAACATGGCAAGCGTGAAAGGAGGCACATTCACTATGGGAGCCTCCGAAAGCGAACGCGATGCCTGCAAGGACGAGACTTTGCTTGCCGACTGCAAAATAACCCACCAAGTCACCCTCGACGACTACTACATCGGCAAGTATGAATTGACGCAGGATGTTTGGGAAGCCGTAATGGGCAAAGATGGCAACAAATCCTTCGACCAAAGCCCCGACATCCCTGTCAACAACCAGTCGTGGAATGAAATCCAAAACTTCATCGACAAACTAAACGAACTTACCGGATTGAAGTTCCGCTTCCCCACCGAAGCCGAATGGGAGTATGCAGCACGCGGCGGCAACAAGACGAAAGGTTTCATTTACGCCGGCGGTAAGGACATCAACAAAGTAGCGAACTACGCCGACAACAGCGACCACAATATCCGTTCCGTCGGTCAATTAGGTGCAAATGAACTTGGGCTCTACGACATGTCGGGCAATGTTCAGGAATTCTGCGCCGATGCATTTGCGCCCTACGAGGCCTCAAGTCAAACGAATCCTATGGTTGACAACGGGTCGAACAAAGTAACACGTGGTGGCGACTATGGCAGCGACGCGGCCGAATGTATGGTCTGCTACAGGTCAAGCCGTGCCGCCAACGACGGCAATGGCCGCATTGGCTTCCGCCTCGCCTTGTCAGTAGCAAAATAAACCGACATCAGCCAATTTAAAGTGTCCCATTTCGACGTGGGACACTTTTTTGTCTACGAAACAATTGTTTATCAGTACATTAACCAACCAAAAGCCGAAGTGTCCCGCTGTCCTATCTGTCCCACGGTTCGTGTCCCATATGAATTCGGTCAACCATCGACAGGCATTAGTAGCAAGAAATAACTTCAAATTAAATCAAATTAATGTAAAGTCTAAACAGAAACGCAACGATTTGTCTTCCGGTGTGGGATAAAAAGATGAAAAACACACCGGGGGAGCGCCAAGCGGCAAGGGGGCGAGCAGCCCCCGACGAGCGTTCAGGGCAAAATGCGACACGAAAAAAG
>JAFZPB010000021.1 GCA_017552595.1 Muribaculaceae bacterium | reverse complement strand
TTGGGGAACTCAACTCTTAGGCCGGCCTATAATGCGTCGTCATGGATATTTTTTTCCGAATTATGAAGATACCAGTTATTTGATATTCGCAGGAATGCTGCTGGATACCACAAATCCGGCAACATCAGATACTTATAAATATTTCAGAGTGAACCCAAACCCCTGCTACGGAGGCTGTGCGAACACACTGTCGATGAAGTGCGAGAAGCAATGCACCTTCTTTTTGCCGAACCCCTACTACATGATCGAGCCGACAGCGGATATGGTGAAAATGTACGAGATGTGCAACGCGCTGTACCCGATCTACGACACCTACAACGTTTCCAACTTCATATTTGCGGCGCTGGAATGGGCGAACAATATGTTCCAGGACTGGACGAGAGACCCGTCGGCAGATCCTTCGGAATCAGAGCTCTCAAGAGAATCAAAAATGACGGACAATCGGAAGAAAGCCGTGGTGTTGCTGGTGAACAAGCCCGATTGGTTCGAGCCGGGCGAGCTGACTTACCTCGGGTTCGACAACGATTTTTCGGAGATTCCGATGATCGAAAGCGACTGCATCCGAGGCGACATCGACTACTCCGACACGACGAAATACTTCGCCGACGGCACGCAGTACAACACCGGCGACAACCAAGTCGACGGACAACCCCTAGTTGCGGGCGCGAAGAAAATCATCAAGCTGACGGGCTTCACGCGCAACGCCACGACGGGATATTACGAGTGCAGCGGCGACACTCCGACCGCCGCAACCCTCACATTTCCTCAGAAATATTTGGTGAAAATCGTTGTCGAAGGCAAAGTTGCGTGGCATAAGTCGAACTTTAAGTATAATAGTGAATCGACCGGTGGTAATTTAGGTTGGGGAAATATACCTTGGGACGGAACAAAATTTCTTACGGGAACAACCAATTCTTCTGGATTGATATTTACATCAACTGACGGTGAACATTGGGAAACAATCGAGACAGATCCAGTGATAAACATGAATCCAAGACCTGCTTACGGAGATGGAAAGTGGTTGTTTGTTAGTTATCCCGATTCGTTGTACGCATATAAATCTAGTGACGGACTCAATTGGAACAAATACTCGGTAACATGGAATGGCGATGCTATGGCGTATGGAAACGGGTATTTTATGCATTTGAGCAAAACGAATAAAGGCAAAGTGTACAGAGCAAAATCATCCAACCTTGAGATTGAAGAAGTCGGAGATTTTTCATCAATACAAAGTTCTCACAACCGAGCCCTGGGGTTCTGCAACGGAAAGTGGTGTGCGATTACGTGGAGTGGAAAATTCATTACTTCTTACGATAACGGAGCGACTTGGGCAGTAGAAAGTCTCAGCGGCTCCTCTCCGGGAGACGTTACCGGAACTACTTCTGAATGGTACGGCCCGGTTTACGGTTTCGGAAGATATTGGGCAATTTGTCGCGGTGATAACTCGGGAAATATAGGCTCTGGTAATGGCGATGAAAACAACAGCAACAGCCGAATTGTCTTCTCTCGCGACGGAAAAACCTGGTACAAGGACAACAACGCTTTGGGAACTCTCTGCGGCACGACAAAGTGGTTCAGGGGACTGGGATTCAACGGAAAAAGATT